>LJTS01000036.1 GCA_001304425.1 Betaproteobacteria bacterium SG8_40 | reverse complement strand
GCGCGCGCCCGCTCTGCATCGAGAACGACAACCGCGTTCAGATGCGGGTTGAAGCGGGCGACGCGTTCGAGGTAGAGGTCCAGCAGTTCGAGGCAACCGATTTTGCGGCGCCTGATCAGCGAGGCCAGTTTCCTGGCGGAGCTGAACGGCAGCGCCTGATTCGTCGCTATTGTGGAGTTCTTTGTCTTGCTGGAAGGCATCTGGAATCTACCCGTTTCGGATGTCGTATTTACAGGCTGTTCGGCGCTACGATACACGCACATGCGCGCCCCGATTGTATTCCTGGCTGCCCGCCCGGGCAGGACATTGGCGCCGGGACGTGGCGGATCAGTCGTTGCCCTTGAGCAGCGATGTCAGTTGATCGGGAATGTCGAGTTCGAAGGCCAGGATGCGCGATGAAAGCGACTTGCCATAGTTGTCCAGGCAAAGCGAGCGGGAAACGCCGCCGCCAAGCGCGCCCTCTGCGACAAAGTTCAGCGAGTGCAGGCCATCGACTTCGTATCGCGTGACTTTCCCTGACACGACGCCGGTGTAGAACTGCCGGAAACGCTCGGCGGTCACTTGTTCCTTGAGGAAGGGATAAAGCTCGGGTGAGTAGGCGATGACCGAAACGTTGGAAGTATTGCCCTTGTCACCCGAGCGGCAGTGGGCGGCGCGTTCGAGTCTGATTTTCATGTCGTGCTCCGTATCAATTGCTTCGGCCGGCGAGCGCTCAGCTTTCGATCATGGTGATGCTCGGGACGATCCTGTCGCGTGCCACCAGAGACGACCAGACACCGATGATCTCGCGGGTGCGGTCCTGGTGCGGGACGCGTTTCCCTGTCATGCCGACCCCGGATACCGCCATGCCGTCGACTTCGCGACCGACCTTGTTGGCTTCTTCCCGAGTCGTGGTTCTGGCGGCAACCCGTACGGCGATTTCGTATGGCTCAGCCGCGTCCGGCGGTGTCATCGCCCCGTGTATGGCGTTTAGTCCGAGGAAGTCGATGCGCAGTTCTTCGGCGTCCAGACCTACCAGTTTGAAGCGTTCCTCGAGAATCTGCCTTGCCAGTTTTGCCCTTCGCAGCGCCCCGGGACCGGCATAGAAGAACATGTCCTCGCCAATGTAGCCTTCAGTGCAGCCGATGGATACCTTCAACGTTGGCGTGCGCGGCTTTCCGGAGATATTGCTCACGCGCACGCGGTCCGGTCCGATCTGCTCGAGGTGTGCGGTGGTGAAGTCGACGACCACGTCCGGCGTCAGGTAGTTGGCCGGATCGTGTACTTCATAGAACATCTGTTCCTTTACCGTCATCAGGTTGACAATGCCGCCGGTGCCCTCGACCTTGGTGAGGACTGCCGAGCCGTCGGCCTCGACCTCGAGGATGGGAAAGGCCAGGTCCCAGGGCCTCGGCACGTCCTTGAAACCGGGATCGGCGAAGTAACCCCCGGTTACCTGTGCACCGCATTCGATCAGGTGTCCCAGGCCGTTGCCGCGCCCGAGGCGGACATGGTCGAGCGCATCCCAGCCGAATTCGTACATCATCGGCGCCATGAATATCGACGGGTCGGCGACGCGCCCTGATACGACGATGTGCGCGCCTTGCCTGAGCGCTTCGACGATGGGTTCGGCGCCCAGATAAACCTCGGCCGATACCAGGCTGGGTGCCAAGGTGGAGGTTGGTTGCCCGTTTTCGAGGATGGTGTCGGTCAATTCGAGCACCCGGTCGGTGATCAGGCCGCCGTTGATGGAGGCGACCTTGACACCGCGCGCACCGAATTCGCGCAGCCAGTGAACGATGCGTTGCGCAGCGCCATCGGGGTTGATCCAGCCCTGGTTGGTAACGATTTTCGTGCCGCGCTTGAGGCAAGCCGGCAACACGGCACGCATGCGGTCATCGAGCCATGTGTCGTAACCGGGAAACGACGGGTCGCGGCGTTTGCGTACCTGAGCCGCCGAGACAGTGGCTTCCGCCATCGTCTCGAAGCACAGATAGTCCAGATCGCCTTTCTCTGCGTTAAGTGCAGCCGGCGAAATACGGTCGCCCCACCACGCGGAGCCGGCTCCGATGCGCAGCGTCATTCGTCCTCGCTGCTTCGTTCGCCGCGCCGTTTCGCACTGCAAAACACATGTTTGCAAGCTATGTGCATCACGCTGTTTTCCTTCGGTAAATCGTTCTTTTGCATTCCGGAAGACAAAATCGGCTTCTTGACAAGTGTACAGCGAGAAACAATGATCAAGTCTGTACGCGGGCAGCGCCGGCGGACAAAGAGGGGGAGGAACCCATGTTTGCGGCCAAGGGCGGCGTAGACCGCCCTGGCCGCATCCGCAACCTGCAAGCAGTGGAATCACGGTTGCGGTAAACGGACCCCTGAGAACAACGGGAAGTGAGTATGCCGGGCAACGCAGCCGTTGACCGGTGCGTTTGGGCGTGCCCGTCTATTCGCGATTGAGACAAACTTCCCGAATCCATTGGTGCCGGCGCTTGTCGCCGAACCAGGATCGGTCAGCGTGTTCGCCGGAAACGGCAACCAATGGACTGACAACTGGGATTTTGCAGGGGGAAGGCAGATGGCGGCTTCGTCGCGTTGGAAAAGGCGGCCGAAGGGTTCGACCTGGGGCGACTTCGGAGAAAACGATCAACTCGGTCGCCTGAACCTGTTGACGCCGGAGAAAGTCAGGCAAGGCGTTGCAGAAGTGCGCGAGGGAATCGCTTTCTGTCTGAGCTTGCCGTTGGATATCCCCGGAGGCAACGTACTCAATCCGCGCCGCTTTCCGCCGGTACTGCGCCCGACATTGCGAAATGGCAAGCCCAACATGAACTACGTCGTCGCGCGCGATGATCCGAACGCGACCGACGTCATAAACGATGACGCAGTAATCCTGCACCTGCAGTATTCGACCCAGTGGGACTCGCTGGCGCATGTCGGCCAGCTATTCGATGCCGATGACGATGGTGCGCCGGAACCGGTGTTCTACAACGGTTTCAGGGGCGGCAAGGAGATCATCGGGCCGAGCAGTCCGGATGATGCCGGCGCGATCGGCACTGTGCCGGCAAAGACCACGACTGCGGTGCACGCGCTCGGAGTCGAGAACATGGCGGTGAAGTGCGTGCAGGGCCGCGGTGTCATGATCGACCTGCACGCGGAATTCGGGGGTGCCCGCCAGTTGGTGGGCTATGAGCAATTGATGCGGATTCTCGACAAGCAGGCGATCGTGGTCGAAACAGGCGACATGGTCTGCTTGCATACCGGGTTTTCGCAAATGCTGCTGGACATGAAAGGACAGCCGAATGCGCAGGTGCTGAATGATTCGTGCGCTGCTCTCGACGGACGCGACGCGAAACTGCTCAACTGGATCACCGATTCGGGACTGGCGGCGCTGATTGCCGATAACTATGCCGTCGAGGCCTTGCCGCCAGGGCCTTGTACCGGCAGTTGTGCAACTTTGCCCCTGCATGAGCATTGCCTGTTCAAGCTCGGCGTGAATCTGGGCGAGCTCTGGTATCTGACCGAACTGGCAAACTGGCTGGCGGCGAACAAGCGCTACCGTTTCCTGCTCACCGCGCCGCCATTGCGCTTGCGCGGTGCGGTTGGATCGCCGTCCACTCCGGTTGCCACGGTTTGAGATGGTCGTGGCGATGAAGGTTTATTCCGCAACCCGGTCTATGCAAGGGGTGTATCGCCACCTGTGCCTAGCGACGCGGGGCCGCCCGGGCGAACGGAGATTCTGAATGTCCGGTCGCGAATCGCCTTTGTCTTCGGTGCAGAAAGCCTGCCGCATCCTTGGTGTGCTGGCCGATGCCGGGCGCGCGCGCTTGACTGAAATTTCCGTCAAGGCGACGCTGAACAAGGTGACAACGTTGCGCATTCTCGAAGTGCTGACTCGCGAAGGCTTCGTCGAGCGCGACGAACGCAGCAAGACCTATCGTCTCGGCGACCAGTCGCTGGTGTTGGCAAGTGCCGCCCGAACCCGCGATGACCTGCGGGCACGGGCGCGGGCATCGATGGTTCGTCTCGCGGCGTCTTCCGAAGATACGGTATTGCTCTCGGTTCGCCAGGGTTCCGAGTCGGTGTGCATTGACCGCGAAACGGGAGCCTTTCCCATCCGCGCCGCTTACCTGGACGTCGGTTCTCGCCGGCCACTCGGAGTCGGCGCCGGGGCGCTGGCGGTTTTTGCCTGGTTGCCGGATGACGAGTTACAGGTGCTGTTAGAGGAGGTCGCGCCCAGACTGGCCGCATACCCTGATTTTTCCATCCAGTCGATTCGCAAGGACATCGAGGCGGCGCGCTTGCGCGGGTACACGATTGTTCTCAACCGCGTGGTTGAACGCATGGGGGCGGTCGGGGTTCCCATCATCGGGCTGGACGGCCGACCGTTCGCGGCCCTGTCCATTGCCGCGTTGAGCGACCGGCTCGCAGCACGCGAGGAAGTGCTGGTTGCCGCGCTGCAGCGTGAAGCGAGACAGATTGCCGACCCACGCGTCCCGGCTACGGGCGCCGCGGACACTCACTGACGAGCGGCCGCTATCTGCAAAGTGATCGATACCGCCGCGGATCGTGAGCCATGAGCTGGATTTCCGGCGTCGGCCTGACTCGTTACGGCAAACATCCAGGCCGTTCCACGCTCGACCTGATGAGCGATGCAGCCGGCTTGGCGCTCGCGGACGCCGGCCTCGAGCGCAGCGATGTCGACGGGTTGATCTGCGGTTACTCGATGACGATGCCGCACCTGATGCTGTCTACCTTGTTTGCGGAGCATTTCGGCATACGCCCGTCCTATGCGCACGCGATCCAGCTCGGAGGAGCAACCGGTTTTGCAATGGCGATGGCCGCGCATCTGGTCATCGAGTCGCGCGCCGCCCGCAACGTTCTCGTCGTTGCCGGCGAGAATCGCCTCACCGGCCAGAGCCGCGATAGTGCGATCCAGACACTTGCGCAGGTCGGACACGTTGACTATGAAGTTCCCCTCGGTGCGACGATACCGGCTTACTATGGGCTGGTCGCGTCCCGTTACATGTATCGGTACGGACTGGACGAGCGCGATCTTGCCCATCTTGCCGTGTTGATGCGCTCCCATGCGCAGGCGCACCCGGGAGCGCAGTTCCGGACCGGGATCGACGTGGATGCCGTGCTATCGTCCCGGCCGATCGCGTCGCCCCTGAAACTTCTCGACTGTTGCCCGGTATCGGACGGGGGGGCAGCGTTCGTGATCTCGCGCGACCCGCTCAACGAGCATCGGGTCCGCATCCGCGGGGCCGCACAGGCCCACACGCATCAGCACGTATCGGCTGCGCCGACCCTCAGCGAATTCGGCGCGGGGATCTCCAGTACCGGTGCGCTGCAAGCGGCAGATGTGCAGCTGGAGGACATCGACTATCTGGCGATCTACGACAGTTTCACCATTACGCTGGCTATCCTGCTGGAGGAAATTGGCCTGGCCCCGCGCGGGCAGTCTGGAGAACTGGCTTGTTCCGGCTATTTTTCGCGCGGCGGCAAATTGCCTCTGAACACCCACGGCGGACTGCTCTCATACGGCCACTGCGGCGTTGGCGGGGCGATGGCGCATCTGGCCGAGGCCCATTTGCAACTGACAGGGCGGGCAAGTGAAAGGCAAGCCGGTACGCCCCGACTGGCCCTGTTGCACGGCGATGGCGGCGTACTGTCATCCCACGTGTCAATGGTGCTCGAAGCCGGCTAGGAAAAAACGATGGCGACAGATCGGCAAAACACTGGCTGGGTCGATGGTTGCAGGGCGATCGCGTATCAGTGTTGCGGTGCCTGCGAGCACATATGGTACTTCCGCCGCGAGTTTTGCCCGAACTGCGGCGCCAGTGATCCGCGTATGTGCACGGCTTCGGGCAATGGCCGTGTGTACGCCATGAGCATGGTGTACAGGGCCCCATCGGACGAACTGCACCCGCACGCGCCATATCTGATCGTCATGGTAGACACTGACGAGGGATTTCGAATGATGGCTCATGGTGATCCATTGCTTGCCATCGGCGACCGGGTCCGGGCACGGTTTATCGAATTCGGCGGCAGGCTGATTCCCCGGTTCGGCAAGCCGGAGACCTGATGCGGGCGCACGGACACCGTATCGATGGAACGGACCGGCGACGCTCCGTTTGCGGGCGGCGCGACGGCGTACGCCGGACCAGGGGCACGCTGCCCCGCATCACGAGGAAGGGACATTGCGGGTGAAGACTACACCGAGGCAAACATTGCGCGCGGCGCTGGATCCCCGATCGGTAGCGATCGTGGGTGCATCGGAGAATCCGAACAAGGTAGGCGGACGCCCCATCCTCTACCTCGGTCGTCACGGCTACCGCGGCGCGGTCTACCCGATCAATCCCAACCGCGACCAGATTCAGGGACGAAAGGCATACCCTGACTTGTTGTCTTTGCCTGAATCGCCCGAGGTGGCCATCATTGCGCTGGCCGGCGATGCAGCGGTCGAAGCGGTGGAAACCTGCGCCGGCATGGGCGTCAAGGTAGCGCTGGTCATGACATCGGGCTTCGGCGAAGTCGACTCGCTAGAGGGCAAGGCCAAGGAGGCGCGCATGCGCGCGGTGGCACGGGAAGCGGGCATGCGGGTGGTCGGGCCCAACTCGCAAGGGCTTGCCAACTTCGGGACCGGCGCCATTCTTTCGTTTTCCACCATGTACATCGAAATGCCGGCGGAGGACGGGCCGGTCGCCATCGTCAGCCAGTCGGGCGCGATGAGCGTGGTGCCATACGCATTGCTGCGCGCGCGCGGCGTCGGCGTTCGGCATTCCCACGCGACGGGTAATGACTGCGAGGTGACAGTTGGCGAATTCGCTTCAGTGGTGGCCGAGGATCCGGCGGTCAGGTTGCTGCTGCTCTATGTCGAGAGCATATCCGACGCGTCGTCGCTGGCAGAACTGGCAGGCATTGCCCGCGAGCGTGAATTGCCGGTGCTTGCATTGAAATCGGGACGGACGGCCGCGGGACAGGAGGCGGCGCGATCGCACACCGGCGCACTCGCCAACGAGGACCGCGTTGTGGATGCATTCCTCGAACAACACGGCATCTGGCGCGCGCGCAACATGGCGGAACTCGTTGGATCGGCCGAGCTGTATCTGAAAGGCTGGAAGCCGCGTGGTCGCCGGCTGGTGGCCATCAGCAATTCGGGCGCTTCCTGCGTGATGGCTGCTGATAGCGCCACCGAGGCGGGGCTGTCGATGGCGAAGCTTTCGGAACAAACGCGGCGGGAAATCGGCAACGTGCTGCCGAGCTTTGCTACCGCGACGAACCCGATTGACCTTACTGCCGCCTTGCTCAGCAACAGCGGGCTGTTCTCCGACATCTTGCCTATCGTCGCGCGTGACCCGGGAGCTGATGCGGTTGTCATAGGCATACCGGTAGCCGGCCAGGGATACGATGTTGAGGCGTTTGCACGCGATACGGCTGGTTTTGCCAACAAGACCGGATTGCCGGTTGCCGTTTCCGCGCCGCAGGCGAGTGTAGCGAGCACGTTTCGCAATGCCGGGCTGACTGTGTTTGCCACCGACGCAGAGGCGGTCGAAGCCCTGGCGCGGTATCTGGCGCACGTGGAATTGATGCGGCATGCCGGATGGGCGGGAAGGCCGCCAGTCGTGCGCCAGCCTGGCGAGACGGTGATGCTGAACGAGGCGCAGGCATTGTCCGTGGTTCAGCGCTGCGGCATCCCTGTGGTTGAACACCGTCTGTGTTTCACGGAGGACGAAGTCGCCCTGGCGGTTTCCGAACTGGGCATCCCTGTCGCCGTCAAGGCGTGCTCTCGAGACGTGGTCCACAAAAGCGAGTTGGGCCTGGTCCACCTGAATATTCGTGATGAGCAGGCCGCGCGAGCGGCCTTTCTGGCACTTGGCGAGGCGCTTGAGCGGCACGGACTGGTGAATGACGGCGTAATTGTGGCGCGAATGGCGCGGGGCAGGCGCGAGATCATGCTTGGCGGCCGGCTCGATCCGGTGTTCGGTCCCGTTGTTCTGGTGGGCGACGGTGGCAAGTACGTTGAAGCGATGCCGGATGCACGTGTGCTCGTCTGGCCTTTCGGCGAGGCAGAGGTGTTGCGTGCGCTGGGTCAGCTTCGAATCGCAGCGCTTTTCAAAGGTGTTCGCGGAGAGCCCGCACTGGATTCGGCACTGGTGGCGAGTGCCGCCGTCGCGCTGGGGAAACTGCTGGCGGACCCTGTTTCCGGCGTCGTCAGCCTGGACATCAATCCGGTGATGGTAGGGGCGAGCGGGGAGGGAAGCGTTGCACTCGACGCCGTTGTCTACGTCGAAAAGTAATCCGCCATCCATCGCCCGCAGCGATTTCCGGAGCCGCTTTCGGCGGTTCCCCTCCTTGCTCAGGTCGGCCTTGCGTCGTTGCGCGCATAAACACGCTGACCGCCAGGCGGACATGACCAGCGAATCATCGTCAGTTGCCCCTGGTGCACCATGCCGGTCGATCACCATCGGCGCCGGATTCTCCCTCTGTAAGGCAGCCGTTTTGCCCCTACAAAAGTGTTGACAACGCTTGAGCCGCTGTGCATTCTCTGGACCGCATGCCGGAGACGGCAGAGTGAGTAAGAGATTCGTTTTCGCGATTCAGGTTTTTACAGGCAACTTACAGGAGATTCGATATGGCAGCTGCGAAGAAGAAAACCGCGAAGAAAGCCACGGCGAAGAAGAAGGCGCCCGCCAAGAAAAAGGCCCCGGCAAAGAAGGCGGCAAAGAAAAAGGCCCCGGCAAAGAAGGCAGTAAAGAAATCGGCAGCCAAGAAGAAGGCGCCGGCGAAGAAGGCGGCGAAGAAGGCGGCGAAGAAAAAGGCGGTGAAGAAGACAGCAGCGAAGAAAAAAGCCCCTGCCAAAAAGAAAACAGGAGCAAAGCGCAAGCCGAACGCGGCCTTCATGAAGGCAATGACACCGAGCGCCGCGCTTGCCGCGGTGATCGGAAGCAATGCGATGCCGCGTACTGAGGTCACCAAGAAGATCTGGGCCTATATCAAGCGCAATGATCTTCAGGACAGCAAAAATCGTCGCAATATCAATGCCGATGACAAACTCAAAGGCGTCTTCGGCGGCAAGAAGCAGGTTTCCATGTTCGAGATGACCAAGCTGGTCAACAAGCATTTGTCGTAGACATTAAGGGCTTGTCCGGTTGGTTCCGCACCGGAACCAACCGGGTCTTGACTGGCGCTGCATCAGCCGGTCGCGCTGGTCACGCGCAATTCCTGCATGGCGGTTTCGTTATGCAAATCTTCGCACCAGACCACTGCTGAAATTGCTCGCGGCAGGACCGTGGTGCTCCTTCCCGATGACCGGTTCTTTTTGCGTTTGCAGCATTCGTTTCCGGATAGCACGCCGGCATTTTCCAACGGAAAGCGAAGCGAACCTGCTGTCGCTGTTCGGCGACACCTCGAGCGTTGACGTCGTGGCAGGCGCAATCATAATTGCGGGCAACTGGCGACAACGCCGTTCACAGCGACACAGACTCTGTTGAACAACCAGGATCACAATCGTCTTTTTGCCGCCCCGCCTCCGGTCTTGCAGGGAGCGCATTCGAGCCGCAGCGCGACGCTCGGCATCGTCCTGGCGTTTGCCGTAATCGTGATGGTTTTCGCGACCGGTCTGGCCGGGCTGTCGGGCCACAGGCTGCCGCAGACTGCGCACCAGATCCTCGATTTGTTGATCGTCATTGGCGCCGTCCATATCGTTTCGGTCTGTGCGGGGCTCTGGGTTGCGGATCGCGGTGCGAAATGGCTTGTACCGGCGATCGGCTTCTGCGTCGCCGGGCTATTTTCCGTCGGCCAGATTGTTGGATTCGCCGACAGCGCAGCGGCGCACTCCGGCATGCCTTCGGACTGGATACGCACCCGCGACAGCGCGCTATGCATGGCGTTGTTCGCGTCCGTTTTCGTCCTTTCTGCGCCGCGCTTCAATGTCCGCATGGCCTTGCTTGTGGCGATTGCCTTGCTGGGCGCCTCCGCGGTCTTGTTTCTGCTGATGCGAACCGGCGAGGGTTCGGCCGTAGACGATGGCCGTATGGCAGCGTTGAACGCAGCCTTGTACCTGATAGCACTTGGTCGGGCCGCGACGGCCTTGCGTGCCCGGGGGCGTGACGGGGTTCTCGTTGCCTTCGGGTTTGCAATTTCGCTGGGTCTGTTTGCCGAACTCGGTCGCGCAGTTGGCGGAAGTGAGCTTGAGGACGCCGTGCTGGTTTTGAGGGCTGCCGAGTTCGCAACGCTCTACTACGGCATGTTCGTCCTGGCGTTGCTACGCCCCTACCGATACGCCCGCCAGGCAGAGGCGTTTTTTCGCACGCTGGTCGAAAGTTCCCCGGCCGGAATAGTGCTGAGCCGCGGGGGCAGGATCCTGCACGCCAATCAGGCGTTTCTCGATCTGATGGGCTTCGATTCGCTGGCTGCAGCGCGTGATTCCTTGCTCTGGGATCTCGAGGCACAGGACCCGGAAGAGGCTGAACGTTATCACCGGGCCCGTGAACGCGGCGATCGAGGTGTTCCGAATACCGTCGTGCGGCGTCTGGCAGCGCGCGACGGCCGATTCATTCATGCCCGCGTCGAGCACGCCGATGTGAATATGCCTGACGGTGCGGCGACGCTGACCTACTTCATTGATTTTTCCAAAACCGTTGAGGCGCAGGAGCAACTCAAGCGTATTGCCAACTATGACGTGCTGACGGGTTTGCCAAACCGGACGATGCTGCGCGAACAACTCTATCAGTCCCTGCGGGTCGCGGACCGGACCGAAGACATGGTTGCGGTGTTGTTCATCGACCTCGATCAGTTCAAGCAAGTCAACGATACGCTTGGTCACGCCAGCGGAGACGAATTGCTGAAACTGGTGGCTGACAGGCTCAAGGCAGCATGCCGCAAGGAAGACACGCTGGGACGGTTGGGCGGAGACGAGTTCATCGTCGTGGGGCGGCACATACAGTCGCGCAGTGGGGCCGCAACGCTCGCAGCAAAATTGATCCAGGCGCTTGATACGCCGTTTGATCTTGATGGACACGAGATATTCGTCGGCGGCAGCATCGGTGTGTCGATCTTTCCTCAGGATGCCGCGGACGCCAGCACCATGATTCGTAACGCCGATGTGGCGATGTATCACGCGAAGAGGGGAGGCGGACCCCGCGTCGCTTTCTATGCGGAAGAAATGAATGCGCGCGCGCTCGAGCGACTTGAGCTGGGCACGGAGTTGCGATGGGCACTCGAGCGGGATGAGTTCGAGTTGTTTTACCAACCGCGCGTGGATCTCGCGAGCGGTCGCGTCGCGGGTGTTGAAGCGCTGTTGCGCTGGCGCAGCCCGTCACGCGGATTGGTGCTTCCGGAAAAATTCATACCGCGGCTCGAAGAATCGGGTTTGATCACTCAGCTAGGCAGACAGGTTCTGGCGAAGGCGTGCCATGCGGCGATGGAGTGGCGTTCGCACGGAAGCGGGCGCATTCCGGTCGCGGTAAATCTCTCTGCGGCACAGTTTCGCAGCTCTCTGGTAGAGGATGTAGAAATTGCATTGAGTGCGTCGGGTCTGCCGCATGAAGACCTCGAGCTGGAGATTACAGAAAGCCTGCTGTTCAGGGATTACGAACAGGCGCGCGTGCCGCTCGAGAAACTGGCTGCGAAAGGTGTCAGGGCAGCGCTGGACGACTTCGGAACTGGCTATTCTTCGTTGTCTTCGTTACATCATCTTCCCGTGCATTTCGTCAAGATTGACCGGTCCTTCGTCCGGGCGCTGCAGCCGGGACGCAATACCATCGTTGCCGCCATCATCAACGTTGCACATACACTTGGAATGCGGGTGATTGCCGAAGGAGTAGAGACAGCCGAGCAGCGCGACATCCTGATCGAACTCGGCTGTGACGAAATGCAGGGATACCTGTTTGCCCCGCCGATGTCCGCCAAGGAATTTCCGGGCTGGCTGAATGCGCACTGCACGCCGCAACTTTTCGCGGTAAGACGGGACTCCTGAGGTGCCTGATCAATCAAGCCTTACCAGCGTAACCGGGTAACCGACACGCCGGGCAAGTGCTTGCGGTTCCATCTCGGTGTAATCATCGGGCGCGCTGACATTTTCGATGCCAAACACGGCCATGTCAGCGACGGAGAGGTAGAAGAACCCGCGTACGCCATATTTTTCGTTTCCTACCCGCGTGACGTATTCGTCCACGCCAATGCGGTAGAAGAACTGGTCCTGTTTGTCGATTGCGCCAGTCAGGTACCTGATATTGGCCCGCCGCGCCCGCTCGAGTTCCCGTTGCCGGGCGTGAGGCGTCAGCTCACTGGCAGCGATTTGTTCCGCTACTATTTCGTCCAGCTGTTCCAGCAAACCCGGTTGTTTCGCGCTACCGTGCCAGGCCACGATCGCACCGGGCAGGATCTGTTTGCTCTGCCCGGCCACGAAGACGTAGTTTGCACAGGAAGACAGGCATGCGCGGTCGACGACGACATCGAGATTGCGATCGGCGACCCAGTTGCCGAAATCCATGCCGACGACAATTTCGCCGCCGGTGGACTCGATCAGCAGGGCGCTTACCTGGCTGTCACTGACCGTGTTGCGCAACGCCGCAAGACCCTCCTCGGTCAGACTGCCCCGATAGCTCACCGTGGTGCCGTCACGCGCGATCCGGATGTTCGGCTCGACCAGTATGACGGCTTCGCCCGAGGTGGGCTCATCGACAGCGGATCCCTCTTGTGGCGTCAAGACGCCGCGCGGTGACGGCGCCCGAGGGTCCGTCGCGCAAGAGGAGATCAGCAGCGTTGAAATCAGCAGGGCAGTGAAGCGGTGCATGCAGTAATTCTAGGCAAGCCGGCGGTCGCTTGCACACGCGGGACCGTGCCCCCGGTTCATCGGCCTG
>LJTS01000035.1 GCA_001304425.1 Betaproteobacteria bacterium SG8_40 | reverse complement strand
GGCATCCGTGAAGGTTTCCGAAGAGGAACTCAAGCGGGTCTACGAAGAGCGAATTGCCGAATTCCAGACCCCTGAGGAGCGCCGTGCGAGCCACATTCTGATAGCCGCCGGGGCAGATGCGAGCGACGAGGACAAGTCGGCAGCAAAGGCGAAGGCCGACGAAATTTATCAACAGTTGCAGGCTGCGCCGGGGCGGTTCGAAGAACTGGCGCGCGCCAATTCGCAAGATCCCGGCTCTGCGGAACAAGGTGGTGACCTCGGATTCTTCCAACGCGGCTTTATGGTCAAGGAGTTCGAGGACGCCGCGTTTGCGCTCAAGGCAGGCGAGATCAGCTCCCCGGTCCAGACGCAGTACGGCTACCACATTATCCGTGTTGACGAAGTGAAGCCGGTTAAGACGACGCCCTTCGCCCAGGTCAGGGAGCGCCTTCTGAAGGAGGTGCGGGAAGGCCAGGTTCAGGACGCCTATCTGCACGCGGCCCAGACTTTCAGCGATATGGTTTACACCGACTACGACAGCCTCAAGCCGACGGCGGATGAGCTCAACCTGTCGCTACAAACCAGCGACTGGATCAGTCGTACGGGTGGCGGCATGAACCCGCTGTTGAACAACCCGCAGCTCCTGGAGGCCGTGTTCTCGGGGGAGTCGCTCGAGGAAAAGCGGAATACCCAGGCGATTGAAGTACAACCGAACACGTTGTTGTCCGCGCGGGTTGTCGAGCACGCCCCATCGGCCGACATGCCGTTCGAGGATGTGTCGAAGGACATCGTTGATTTCCTCAAGTCGGAGCGGGCGATCGAGTTGGCGAGGCAGGAAGGCGAGGCGATGCTCGAAAAGCTGAAAACTGGCGAGCGTGTATCCGGGCTCAAGTGGTCCAAGCCCGGAATGGTGACGCTGCAACGTCGTCAGGGACTCCATCCCGAGGGCGCGCGTGCCGTGTTCAGCACCGACGCCAGGGATTTACCGGCTTACGCGGGTGTCAGTGCCGATGACGGGCGCTATGTCATTTACCGGATCAGCAAAGTGCGTGACGTTGCCTCCGTTTCGCCCGATGAGGTGCAAACCGCCACGCGCCAGCTTGGGCAGTTGGCCGAGCAGGAACAGTATTCTGCTTTTGTCAAAAACCTCCGAGAGCGCTCGGAGGTGAAAGTCAACGAAGCCAGGCTCACCCCCGAGCAGTGAACCGGACAAGGCAGGCCTGCAGGGGCAGGTAACGGCGGCGTAACCGAAATTCTGCTTGCTGTGAACGCGTCGCGGCGACGGCTGTAGCCCGGGGGCAGGGCCGTCACACGCGATCTGCCATCACCCTAATCTTCAAACGGCGCCGCGCCGGCGATGTTGAAGCCGGCATCAACATAGGTAATTTCACCTGTCACGCCGCTCGATAGTTCGCTGAGCAAGAAGGCGGCAACGTTACCCACCTCATCAGTGGTTACATTCCGGCGCAGTGGGGAAAGTTTCTCGCTGAAGGCGAGCAACTTGCCGAAGCTGCCGATACCGGCGGCAGCCAGCGTCTTGATCGGTCCGGCCGATATCGCATTGACACGTATGCCGCGCGGCCCCAGGCTTTGTGACAGGTAGCGTACGTTGGCTTCGAGACTCGCCTTGGCCGGGCCCATGACGTTGTAGCTGGGGAAGGCGCGCTCGGCACCGAGGTAGGTCATGGTCACCAGGCTGGCCCGCCTGCCTTCCATCAGCGGCAGCGCCGCCTTGGCCAGTGCCGCCAGACTATACGAACTGATGTCGTGCGCGATGCGAAAAGCCTCACGGCTGACGGACTCGAGGTAATCGCCTGCCAGTGCTTCGCGCGGAGCGAAGGCGATCGAATGGACCAGGCCGTCAAGGCCTCCCCATTTATCCTTCAGGGCGGCAAACAGTGCCTCAATCTCGCCGTCGTCAGAGACGTCGCAGGGCAGGACCAGATCGCATTCGAAGTCCGACGCAAGCTGAACCACGCGGTCCCTGATCTTGTCCCCCCCGGCGTAACTGAATGCCAGTTCCGCACCTTCGCGGCAGGCTGCCTTGGCAATTCCGTAGGCTATTGACCGGTTGCTGAGCAACCCGGTAACGAGAATCTTCTTGTTGTCGAGAAATCCCATGATTCCTCCCCCGGTTTAAACAGCGAATTATAGCGAATGGTCTCGTGCCGTCCGCTTTAACCGACCGGGCAGGGTTGAACGGCCGGGTTAGACTTGGGTTTATGAATCCGCGGATGCGAGCCCTTCTACCAATCCTGCTGGCCGCCGGCCTGCTCACGGCCTGTGATCACGGTGCCTTGAACAACCCTTATCCGGAGCACCAGCGGGGGCAGAACATCATGTACTCGTTCTTCAATGAGCGGCCGAAGCACCTCGATCCCGTACAGTCCTATTTTGAGAACGAGATAAGATTCACGGCGCAAATCTACATGCCGCCGCTGCAATACCACTACCTCAAGCGCCCGTATCAACTGATTCCCTTCGCTGCAGCGGCGATGCCTCGCGTGACTTATTACGGTGCGGGCGGAGAGATTGTGCCGGCACATGCGTCACCCTCCGAGGTGGCGTACACGCGTTACGAAATCAGTATTCGTCCCGGTATCCGTTACCAACCGCACCCGGCCTTTGCCATTGATGCACGGGGCCAGTACCTTTATACGGGACTGCCCGAACGCCAGCTCAAGCGCTACCGCAGCCTGGCGGACTTCGAGCGCAGTGATACGCGTGAGCTGGTGGCGGCCGACTACGTTTACCAGATCAAGCGGCTGGCGCATCCCGGTCTGCACTCTCCGATTTTTGGCCTGATGAAAGGCTACATCATCGGTCTCGACGTCTATGCCGGCGAGCTGGAGCAGCTGTCGGCAACGGCCGCAAGCGGCACCTACCTTGATCTCGATCGTTTCGAAATCAGCGGTGTGAGAGTGGTGGACCGTTACCGTTACACGATCGACGTGCGCGGCAAGTATCCCCAGTTCCTTTACTGGCTGGCGATGCCGTTTTTCGCTCCCGTCCAACATGAGGCCGAGCGGTTTTACCGGCAGCCGGGCATGCCGGTAAACATTTCGCTGGACTGGTATCCGGTCGGTACGGGGCCGTACATGTTGAGCGTTAACGATCCCAACCGCGTGATGGTGCTGGAACGTAACCCGAATTTTGGCGGCGAGCCTTACCCTTTCGAGGGGGAGGCCGGCGACGCCACGGCCGGTTTGCTCAATGACGCGGGCGAGGAAATGCCTTTCATAGACAAGGTCGTATACAGCCTGGAAAAGGAAAGCATCCCTTACTGGAACAAGTTTCTGCAGGGCTACTACGACCTTTCAGATATCAGCTCCGACAGTTTTGACCAGACTGTATCAATTAGCAGTACCGGAGAAGTCGGCCTCAGCGACGAACTGCGCGAGCGGGGCATCGTGCTGCACACCTCGGTCTCCTCGACCACGATTTATCTCGGTTTCAATATGCTCGATCCTGTCATTGGAGGACTCGGGGAGCGCGCTCGCAAGTTGCGGCAAGCCGTTTCGATCGCCGTTGACATGGAGGAGCTGATCTCGATTTTCCGCAACGGCCGCGGCATCCCTGCGCAAAGCCCGCTGCCGCCGGGGATATTCGGCCACCGGGATGGCGAAGCGGG
This sequence comes from Betaproteobacteria bacterium SG8_40, assembly GCA_001304425.1. Taxonomy (GTDB): domain Bacteria; phylum Pseudomonadota; class Gammaproteobacteria; order Burkholderiales; family Eutrophovitaceae; genus SG8-40. Next base: position 11,873 of record LJTS01000035.1, on the reverse strand, counting down.
CATCAATCCGTACGTTTACGACTGGGTCGGCGGGCAAGCGAAACGAAAACCCGTGGAAGTTGCCAGGCGTTTGCTCAAGGAAGCGGGATATCAAAACGGCATTGATGAGCGGACGGGAAAGCCGCTGACCTTGTATCTTGATACCACACTGGTGGGGCCGGAAGCGAAGTCGCGGGCGGACTGGTTTACCAAGCAGTTGCGCAAGATCGACGTGCAGCTTGTTGTGCGCGCCACCGATCTGAACCGCTTCCAGGAAAAGTTGCGTAATGGCACCGCGCAACTCTACGTTCTTGGCTGGAACGCCGACTACCCGGATCCTGAAAACTTCATGTTCTTGTTGCACGGGCCCCAGTCGCGGGCCAAAGGCAGCGGCGAGAACGCTTCAAACTATGCGAGCCGCGAGTTTGACGGTCTGTTCGAACAGATGCGCAACATGGACAACGGACCCGAACGGCAGGATATTATCGACCGTATGGTTGCGGTCGTGCAGCGTGATGCGCCATGGGCATTCGGTTTTCATCCTGCCGACTACAACCTGGCGCATGGCTGGGTGCATAACATCAAGCCCAATACCATGGCGAACAACGAACTGAAGTACCAGCGCGTGGATGCCGCCCAGCGTACAAGACTCCGTGACGAATGGAATGCGCCGGTGTTTTGGCCGCTCTTGCTCCTGGCGGTGCTGGCACTGGGCGCAATGGCGCCGGCTGTAATCGCATGGCGTCGCCGCGAACGCGGTATCGCGAGGCAGAAGTACCTCGCGCAGCGTGCGGAGCCCAAACCATGACCGCTTATCTGTTCCGGCGCATTCTCTACGTCATTCCGATACTGCTGGGCGTCAACCTCATCACCTTTGCGCTGTTCTTTTTCGTTAACAGCCCCGATGACATGGCGCGTCTTGCCCTTGGAGGCAAGCGCGTAACGGAAGAGTCGATCGAACGATGGAAGCGCGACAAGGGCTACGACAAACCGCACTTTTACAATGACGCAGCGGCCGGGACGGACAGGTTCACCGATACGATTTTCTTTACCAGGTCGGCAAGCATGTTCGCGCTGGATTTCGGGGTCGCCGATGACGGACGCGATATTGCGCAGGAGATTCGTACGCGTATGTGGCCAAGCCTTGCGATCGCCGTGCCGACTTTCGTTGTCGGGCTGGCTTTCTACATCACCTTCGCCCTCATACTGGCCTTCTTCAGGGCGACTTACGTCGACGTGTCCGGAGTGATTGTCTGTGTCGCCGCCATGTCGATATCCAGCTTGTTCTACATCATTGGTGGTCAGTACCTGATCAGCAAGCTCTGGCATCTTGCGCCGATCTCCGGTTTTGGCGAGGGCGTCAGTGCACTCAAGTTCCTGGCTTTGCCGGTTGCCATCGGCATCGTCAGCAGCGCCGGAGCGAATGCGCGCTGGTACCGCACCATATTCATCGAGGAGATCAACAAGGATTATGTGCGTACTGCGCGTGCCAAGGGACTTTCGGAGCTGCGCGTACTGTTCCGCCATGTCTTGCACAACGCGATGATTCCGATACTGACCGGGGTGGTCGTGATCATTCCGAGCCTGTTCCTCGGCAGCTTGATCATGGAATCGTTTTTTTCCATTCCCGGGCTCGGCAGTTACACCATCGAAGCAATCAATAATCAGGACTATGGCATCGTGCGCGCGATGGTTTTCCTCGGGTCAATTCTATACATCGTCGGCTTGATTTTGACCGACGTCGCTTACACGCTGGTCGATCCCAGGGTCAGGTTGGATTGATGCCCTTCAAACCCGTCGTTCTCTGGACCGATGCACTGTTGTTTCTGTTGCTGGCGAGTGCCATCGCGTTCTGGTGGCATGCGCGCGCGCGCCCGCACTTGCGGCGGCCGTGGACGAAGCTTGCGGGAAGCAGCCGGGGGATGGCGTCACTGGTCTTCATCGGATTCTTTCTCGTAGTCGGCTTGCTGGACTCCGTTCACTTTCGCGAGCGTATTGCGGGGGAGGGTTCGTCCCAACAGTTCGCTGCCCAGACGCGCAGCCTGCTCGATGCGATCGTGGGACCGCTTGGCAGCCGCACCGAAAAAACCTACTCGGCGCCCCTTGCGACGCACCTGTTCGCGAAGGAAACCGTTGAGCTTGCGGACGGAGCGCGCGTACGCACCTATCCCCGGCTTCGATACGGTGGGGCGCATTTGTCGGATCCTGCTTCCGAATGGCAGGCTGACGTGCTGCGCACGGCGATCGCGGGGCTCGGCGTCGCGGCCATCCTGTGGAACGTGCTGGCGCTGGCCGTCACCGCACTGGTGGCGCGGAGAAGCCAACGCAGTTTCACCCGGTCATGGCACGCCATCTGGCATGGTCTCGAGGCCGTTCCGTGGCGCGCGATCCTGTGCAGCGCCGGCGTACTGATATTGCTGCTCGCCCCGCTTGCCGTGCTGTCCACCAAATACCATGTGCTCGGCACCGACAAGGTTGGGCAGGACGTGTTCTACCTTACTCTGAAAAGCATCCGCACAGGACTTCTGATCGCCACGCTGTCGACGCTGGTGATGTTGCCGTTGGCCACCGCGCTGGGAATCATGGCCGGGTATTTCCGGGGCTGGGTGGATGACATTATCCAGTACGTCTACACCACGCTGAATTCGATCCCGGGCGTGCTGCTGATTGCGGCCGCGGTGCTGATGCTGCAGGTCTACATGGGCACGCATCCGGAGGTCTTCGACACCATCGAGCAGCGTCAGGACCTCCGTCTGTTGTTTCTCTGCCTGATTCTTGGTGTGACGAGCTGGACCGGGCTGTGCCGGTTGCTGCGCGGCGAGACTCTCAAGCTCAGGGAGCAGGAATACGTCCAGGCGGCCCGTGCCTTCGGTGTGTCGCACGTTTCGATCATCAGCCGCCATATTCTCCCCAATGTGATGCACATCATCCTGATTGCAGTGGTGATGGATTTCTCCGGCCTGGTGCTGGCCGAGGCCGTACTTTCCTATGTCGGCGTCGGCGTCGATCCCACCATGACCAGTTTCGGCAACATGATCAATGCGGCTCGGCTCGAAATGGCCCGCGAACCGATGGTGTGGTGGTCGCTCGCGTCGGCGTTTGTTTTCATGCTGATGATGGTGTTGTCGGCCAACCTGTTTGCCGATGCCGTTCGGGATGCATTCGACCCGCGGGTGAATGGCAATGGCAGGGAGCACGCATGAACGGTCGCCCCAGTCACCGAATTACATTCGCTTTGCGCCCGTGCCGCGGCGTGATCACGGGCGAGCCGGGGGTGGAGCATTGCCGGAGAAGGGCTGCCTGATGCCGTTGCCCCTGCTGCAAGTGCGCGATCTGAGTACCTGGCTGGTTGGCGGCGAGGCGCCGGTGCGTGCCGTTGATGGCGTGAGCATGACGATCAACCGTGGTGAAACCTACGCGCTGGTCGGCGAATCAGGATGCGGCAAATCGTTGACGGCACTTTCGATCGCGCGCCTGTTGCCGCAGAACGGCCGTATCCGGTCGGGCACCGCCCGACTCGGCGAAACGGAGCTGTTCGACCTTGCGGAAACCCGCATGCGCGAAGTGCGGGGCCGGCGTATTGGCATGATCTTCCAGGAGCCGGGGACCAGCCTGAACCCCGTGCTGAGCGTCGGTACGCAGATTGGCGAGGTGCTGCGGCGTCACACGCCGTTGCGCGGCGTTGCCATTCGCCGGCGATGCGTCGAGCTTCTCGAAGCTGTCGGCATTCCGGACGCGGACCGGCGTCTCGATGAGTTCCCGTTTCAATTATCGGGTGGAATCAAGCAACGGGTGATGATCGCCGCGGCGCTCGCCTGCGACCCGGAGTTGCTCATTGCCGACGAGCCGACGACAGCGCTTGACGTCACGATACAGGCCCAAGTGCTCGCCTTGCTCGGCAAGCTGCAGGCCGAAAGGGGGATGTCGATTCTGTTGATCACGCATGACCTGGCGGTGGTTGCGCAGACCGCGCACAAGGTCGGCATCATGTATGCGGGGCAAATTATTGAACAGGCTACGCGCGAGCAATTTTTTCAAAAGCCGGCACACCCGTATTCGCGCAAGTTGCTCCAGTCGCTGCCATCCGGCGCTTCGGGTAACGGCGAGCTGGCGGTCATTCGTGGCAGCGTCCCCTCGATGACGCGCCTGTTCGCCGGTTGCCGGTTTGCGCAGCGCTGCGATCTGCGCGAGCCCGTTTGTGACAGCCGCATGCCTCCCTGGGTGCAGTTGAACGACCGGCACGGCGTGCGTTGCGTGCGGTACCAGGACTCCGTGCCGGTCGCAGGCGCAGATGCATTGAAGCCTGACCATGCCGATGAATCTGGTCCGGCCGTTACGCGGCCTGTTTCCATGCCGGTTCCCGAAGCATCTCCGTCTGTGGCAACGGAGCGATCGCCTGAGCCGCCGTCGTTGCTGCGCGCCGAGGGGCTGAAGGTCCACTTTCCGATTCGAAGGGGATTGTTCAAACGTACCGTTGCGACACTGAAGGCAGTTGACGATGTGTCGCTGCGAATCGGTTACGCGGAGTGCCTGGCGCTTGTTGGCGAATCCGGTTGCGGCAAGACCACGGTGGGCAAGTCGCTTCTGCGCCTGTTGGCACCCACGGCGGGGCGGGTGCACCTCGAGGATGTCGATCTCGGGTCCCTCGATGAGGAGCAGATGCGGGCCCGGCGCAAAGATCTGCAGATTGTGTTTCAGGACCCGTATGCCTCGCTCAATCCACGCATGCGGGTAGCGGAGCTTGTCGAGGAGGGGATGCGCGCGTTTGATCTCGGCAACGCTGCCTGGCGCAGCGAGCGAGTCGATGAACTGCTGTCCCGGGTCGGATTATCGGCGCAGATGAAATCACGGTATCCGCACGAGTTTTCCGGCGGGCAACGTCAGCGCATCGCCATCGCGCGCGCACTCGCGGTCGATCCGAAACTGTTGATTTGCGACGAACCGACCAGTGCGCTCGATGTTTCGGTGCAGGCGCAGATACTGAATTTGCTCAAGGACCTGCAGCGCCGCCTGAGGATATCGTATCTTTTCATTACGCACGATTTCTCGGTGGTCGAATTTCTCGCGCAGCGAATCGCCGTGATGTATCTCGGCCGTATCGTCGAGTGGGGGCCGCGCGATGCGGTGCTCAATCATCCGCGCCATCCCTATACGCGCGCCTTGTTGTCGGCAGTTCCGGCGATCGACGAAAGTAAACGTCGTCAGGCGATCCGACTCGAAGGTGAGTTGCCGTCCCCGGCCAACCCGCCGTCAGGCTGCCATTTCCACCCGCGCTGTGCGCAAGCGAGCGACGAGTGCAGGCGGGTTTTTCCGGAGCAGCGCACAGTCGGCGAAGGGCACGTGGTGGTGTGCCATCTTTACCGGTAGGCGCGGCTGCCGGCGAAGACGGCTTACTGAAGCATCTTCGACACGCGCGGCACGCGAAGGTCTTTGTAGATCACCAGGCGGTCGCCAGCGCGGATGAAGCTGCCATTAATGTCGTTCCACGCCTTGACGCCGCGTACCGATACGCCGTAGCGCTTCGCGATCCCTGACAGCGTGTCTCCGGGTCTGATGCGATGGACGATGCGGGTGCCGTAGAAGTTGTTTGGCCGGCTGAATTCGGGGTTGTCCCAGGTTTCATCCAGATTGGACTCGTCGACGTCGTCGGGCATCGGTACCAGCAGCGAGTGCCCGTTGCGCAACTTCACATAGGGTTTGATGCCGTTGATCTGTCGCAGTTTGTTCGGGTCCATGTTGAAGCGCGCCGCGACCTTTTCGATGCTCTCGTTGTTCTTCAGCGCATACGTCTGCCACGAAACCAGCGGGTCTTCGTGGTATTCGAGATTGGCGGCGAATCGCTCTGCCTTGTCCAGCGGCAGCAGGATCTTGCGACCGCCGTCAGAAGCGATCACCGGTCGATTGTACGCGGCGTTCAGGAGCTCGAAGTCCTCTATCGACATTTCCGCCAGCCGCGCTGCGACTTCGATGTCGATATGATCGCGCGTCTCGACTGCGGTGAAGTACGGCTGATCTGCGACATCCGGCAGTACCAATCCCAGTTTCACCGGATCGCTGATGATGTTTTTGACTGCCTGCAATTTGGGCAGGTAGTTACGCGTCTCGCGGGGCAGCCGCAGGCTGTAATAGTCCGTGGACTTCCCCTGTTTCTTGTTGCGATTGATGGCGCGCCGCACACCGTTCTCGCCGTAGTTGTAAGCCGCGAGCGCGAGATGCCAGTCGTTGAACTCGCCATGCAGCATCTCGAGGTAATCCAGTGCCGCGCGTGTCGCGGCGACTACATCGCGCCGCTCGTCATGCCACCAGTTCTGCTCCAGGCCGTAGCGCTTGCCGGTAGACGGGATGAATTGCCAGATGCCCGACGCATGGGCGCGTGAATAGGCCGTTGGGTTGTAAGCGCTCTCGATCATCGGCAGCAGCGCCAATTCGGTTGGCATGCCGCGCTTCTCGACCTCTCCGACGATATAGTGCAGGAACAATCCGCTGCGCCCGATCATGCGCTCGAAGTACTCGGGGTTTTTCTTGTACCAGGCCTCGAACCTTGCGACACGGCGACTATCGACTTCCGGAAATGCGAAACCCTCGCGGATCCGCGGCCAGATGCTTGCCGGCGGCATTTCCGGCTCCGGGAATTCCCAGTAGATGACGCCGTTGGCGGAGGCATCGATGTTTGGCTCAACGGCCTCCGCTGTCGGCGAATACTGTGGGGCGACCATTGCCGCGGTGTTGCCGACCACCGCGACGTTGACCCAGGAAGGGGCCGACGACGGCGGGACCAGTTCGGTCCTGCCGGAGTGTTCGGCGCCGACCGCCCGGCCCATGGATGTGGTGTCGGATTGGGCCGCGGCACCCATCGGCGCGGCCAGTGCCGCGCAAGTCAGGACTACATATATCCGGTGCATTCTTGATTGGCTATTGTTGTTTCGGGCCAGGATATTGTGTGTATTTAATGCCATAAAGTCAATATATTACAAGGTTAATTTAAGAAATAACCTAAGATCTGGATCGGTTGCCCGCAGAACCGGCCGGCTGGCGACCGAAGGTTATCATCAGATCACGCAACAAGTATGCTCAAGGGCATGCCGGAGAAACGGGCCGAAGGGCATGGTCGGCAAGCAGGCCGGCGGCGTCGGCCGTATGTGGCCGGCCGTACGGTGGCTCTGTTGCCGGGGCATCAGGCCCCTGGCGGCGGCGCCGATGCGGTACGTTATACTCGCCGGCAGTGGTCGGGTTGCCATTAGCCCTGTAGCCGGACCGTTCCGGACGCGAACCGGCAGCACGGGATCTGGCCTGACAGCGTGCCGGCGCTGCGAAATGAGTATTGCCGCCTGGCCACGCATGCGCGCAAGCCAGTGCGAGAAGCGCGACAGCGGGTGCGTGTTTCGCGTTGCGTTGGGGAGCCGGACCTCACGGCGCCGATTTTGTCTGACTCTGGAAAAGTGAGCTTGAAAAACGCAACCGGTCTTTCCAATTGGTTCTTTACTTCGTTGGGCCGCTACGTTGCGAGCATCGAACAGGACTATTTCGACAGGGAGGTCGCCGACGTTTTCGGCTTCAACGCCTTCCAGATTGGCTTGCCCGATCATGATTTCCTGCGTGCCAACCGGATGCCTTTCCGTTGTGTTTCGGCGCAACACGGGGGAGCGTCGGTATTGGCCGATGCGCGAGCGTTGCCGATCCGCAGCGGTGTTGCTGATCTGGTTCTTCTGCCCCATGCGCTCGAGTTCAGTGAAAACCCGCATCAGGTGTTGCGCGAAGTCCAGCGCGTGCTGATGCCCGAAGGCCACGTCATTCTTTCGGGATTCAATCCCTGGAGCCTGTGGGGCGGCCGGCGGCTATTGACTCGGCCGTTGGTCTATCCATGGGGCGGCCAGTTTGTCAGCCTCGCGCGCATCAAGGACTGGCTGGCGTTGCTCGGATTCGAGGTTTCGAGCGGTCGGATGGGATGCTACGTGCCGCCAGTGGCAAATGAAAAATGGCGTCGGCGTTTTGACTTCATGGAAAAAGCCGGTGATCGCTGGTGGCCGTTTGCCGGCGGCGTCTATTTTCTGCACGGCATCAAGCGGGTGCAGGGTATGCGTCTGATTACACCGAAATGGAAGTCGGCGGCCGCTCGCGAACGGCTCGCGGTCCTGCCACAGCGGCGCACGCGCACGGAAGATTCCCTGGCGGCACGGCACGGGGATGAGCATACGGGCGCGCGATGAACGACCTGATCGAAATTTTTACGGACGGTGCTTGCAAGGGCAATCCAGGGCCTGGCGGCTGGGGCGTGCTGTTGCGTTGGAATGGTCACGAGAAGGAACTGTTCGGTGGCGAGCAAGAAACGACGAACAACCGGATGGAACTGCAAGCCGTTATCGAAGCCTTGTCCTCCCTCAAGCGGCATTCGCGAGTGCGCCTGCATACCGATTCGCAGTATGTCCACAACGGCATCGTTTCATGGATACACAACTGGAAGAAGCGCGGCTGGAAGACGGCTGACAGGAAGCCGGTGAAGAATGTGGATCTCTGGCGCAGACTGGATACGCTCGCATCCGGGCACGACGTCGAATGGGTGTGGGTCCGGGGGCATGCCGGGCACGATGGCAACGAGCGGGCCGACGCGTTGGCAAATCGTGGTGTCACAACCGTATGAGCATTGCGAACGGCGTGAATGCGGGCATCAGGGCGGGAGCCGGAGCGACCCGGTCGGGCGCATCCCGCTTGGCGAGGCGCTAACGAACAGTGAGCCAGTGACGAATATGACAAAGACCAATGCCTATGCGCCAGATCGTTCTTGATACCGAGACCACCGGACTTGATCCTTCGCTCGGACACCGGATCATCGAAATTGCCGCGATCGAAATGATAAACCGGCAAATCAGCGGCCGTGACTATCACTGCTATGTCAATCCCGAACGTGAAATCGATGCGGGAGCGATGGAGGTTCACGGAATCAGCAATGAATTTCTCGCCGACAAACCGAAATTCGCGGATGTCGCAAACGACTTCCTGAAGTTCATCGAGGGTGCCGAACTGATCATCCATAACGCACCCTTCGATGTGGCGTTTCTGAATTCGGAGCTCGAGAAAACCGGCCGTGAGCCGGTTGCAGAGTTTTGCGAAGCAATTACCGATACGCTGAAGATTGCCCGGGAATTGCATCCAGGCAAGCGCAATTCGCTGGACGCGTTGTGCGAACGTTATGCGGTTGACAATTCCGCCCGCACGCTGCACGGGGCGCTCGTGGATACCCGGCTGCTCGCCGAGGTGATCGTCCTGCGTGCAACCGACGACGAGTTGCAGCAGCACGAGCGTCAGCTCGAGGAAATCGAGAAGACCGCAAGTAGCGGTTGCCTTTGGAAACGGCTGGATCCGGCAACGCAATAACAGGGGAGGGCGCGCCGCGACGCGGCTGGTCTCCGGAGCGTACGCACCGTCACCCTCAGCCGGTGCGCAAGTTTCTCGCTACGCGGGCTATTCGTTGCGCAAGTTCATTGCTGCGCACCTTATTCGGTGCGCAGTGCATCGACGGGATCCAGTCTTGCGGCGCGCGTTGCCGGAAAAACGCCGGCGGCCAGACCGATGGTAATGGCAACCGTTTCGGCCAGCACGACGAACCCCAAGGGTGTGTCGACAGGCAGGGCAGGCGCTGCCAGTGTCAGGAATTGCGCGATACCAATTCCGAGCGCCAACCCGAGGAGGCCGCCGATCGCAGACAGCAAGATGGCTTCGCCAAGGAACAGCGACAATATCTGGGTTCGTTTCGCGCCCAGTGCGCGTAGCAGGCCGATTTCGTTGGTGCGCTCGGTCACCGAAATCGTCATGATGGTCAATATGCCGACGCCGCCTACCAGCAAGGAGATTCCGCCCAGGGCGCCGACGGCAAACGTCAGCACGTCCAGAACGGACGACAGCACATCCATCATTTCCTGTTGCGGGGTGATGGTGAAATCCTCCCGTCCGTGGCGCGCCAGCATCGTCTTGTGGATGCCCTCGACGATTGTGTCGACGTTTGCGCCCGGGGCATAGACAACATTGATCTCCATCAGCCCTTCGCGATTGAACAATTCGAGGGCGCGCCCGGCCGGAATGTAGACCGTGTCGTCGAGGTCAACGCCTAGAATTTGCCCTTTTGACTCCATGACGCCGATCACCCTGTAACGGCTGCCTCCGATCTCGATCCGGTGGCCCAGCGGATTCGTGTCGCCGAAGATTTCATTGCGCACTTTTGAACCCAGCGCGACAAAGGCGCGTGCCTGTTCGGGATCGTCATTCGGAAGAAACTGGCCGCTGGCCACATTGATGCTGAAAGCGGCCGGAAAATCGGCGCCGACGCCGTAGACCGTGACACGCCGTGAACGCCCGGCAGCATTGACCTCGGCGGTGCCCTGAACGGCCGGCACTGAATACAGAACTGACGGAAGCCGGCCCAGTGCAACGGCGTCGTTGATAGTCAGGGGGCGGTCGCTGGCAAATATGCCGACCGATGCGCCACGCGTTTTGGTCTTGCCCGGGTGAACCGTGATGATGTTGGTGCCGAATTGGGAAAACTCCGCAATCACGAAGCGGTTGATGCCTTCGCCGATCGAGGTCAGCAGGATTACCGCAGCAATGCCCACCGCGATACCGAGCGCACTCAGGCCGCTGCGCATCGTGTGGGCAACCAGCGACCCCAGTCCCATACGCAGAAAATCAAGCAGTTTCATCGTCTGGCGCTGTCCTAGCGTTTTGCCAGCGCGACGACCGGATCCAGTCTCGCGGCGCGCCTGGCGGGCATCAGGCTGAAGCCGACGCCTGTCAGGGCTGCCGTGACGACGGCGGCGACAACGGCCCACGCGGGCGCCGCCGCCGGAACCTGCCACTGCGCCCAGGGCCGAGAGCAAGGCCGCTTCGGCGAAGAACAGGTTCCTGATGTTGGCACCGGAGGCGCCGAGCGCCTTGAGCAATCCGATCTCGGACGTGCGTTGCGAAACGGCGACCAGCATCACGTTCATCGTCAGGATTCCGGCCACCCCCAGGCTGATTGCCGCGATGCCGCCCACCGCGAGGGTCAGGGTGCGAAGAATCCGGTCGAAGGTGTCGAGCACCGCGTCCTGGGTGACCACGGTGACGTCTTCGTCGCCTTCGTGCCGCTCCTTGAGAATGCGGCGGATTTCATCCTGCGCAGCGCCCAGCGAATCCCGGTGACGGGTTTCGACCAGGATGCGGAACAGCGACGGCTGGTTGAACAACTGCTGCGCTGACGCAACCGGGATGATTGCGAGTTCGTCGGTGTCGAATCCAAGTGAACGGCCTTTTGCGCCGAGCACCCCGATGACGCGAAAACGCCGGTCGCCGATGCGCAGCCACTCGCCGACCGGCGATTCGCCGCCAAACAATTCGCGGCTCAGCGTCTGGCCAATCACGCAGATGGATTGCGCTTGCGTCGGGTCCGCCGGAGGCAGAAATTTGCCCTGGCTCATTTCCAGGCCGCGCACTTCGCGGAACTCATGCGTTGTTCCGAGAACAGGCGCTTCCCGGTTCAGGCGCCCGCGCGACAGATAGGCCGAACCGATGTTGAGCGGCGCGATGCGGGTGACGTGCCTGCTGCGCAGCAGGGCAACTGCGTCATCGAGCGTCAGGTCGCGCGGGCTGCGTCCGACCATCATCCCCGGCAGGTTGCCGCCGGTCTCGGTCCGCCCCGGGAAGACGATGATCAGATTGGTGCCGAGCGAGGAGAACTGGTTTACCACGTAACGCCGTGCGCCCTCGCCAAGCGCAGTCAGGACGACCACGGCGCCAACACCGATCGCCATTGCGATGATCATCAGGATGCTGCGCACCCGGAATCCCGCGAGGCTGTTTGCTGCAAACCGTAACGTGTCGGTCAGCCGGATCATGGCCGTTGCACGTCGTCGGTGTCGATTCGG
>LJTS01000034.1 GCA_001304425.1 Betaproteobacteria bacterium SG8_40 | reverse complement strand
GAATTCTGCGCGATGCGCTGCATGTGTTGATGGAAGGGGTGCCGCGCGAAATCAATCTAGCCGAAGTTGGCCAGACACTGGCGAAAGTTGCAGGAGTGAAATCCGTGCATGACCTGCACGTCTGGGCGATCGCCTCGGGGCGTATTGCGCTGTCGGCGCACGTGGATGTCGACTCGCTGGACGATTGGCCCGCTACGCTGGAACGCATCCGCAGCATGGCGCGCTCGCGTTTCGGCATTGAACACGTGACCATCCAGCCCGAGCTGGCCGGTGGAATCAACGCCGACCGCGAAGCGGTCATTCCGATCGTGCCCGATGCGCGCTAAGCACACAGGCCGGGATCTAGCCGCTCAGGAGGCGCGCTCCATGTATTCGCCGCTATCGGTATTGACCTTGATCTTCTCGCCTTCGCTGACGAATTGTGGAACCTGCACGGTCATGCCGGTTTCCGTTTTAGCGGGCTTGTAGGAGCCGGTCGCCGTCGCACCCTTGATACCCGGCTCGGTTTCGACGATGGTCAATATGACCGAGGCGGGCAACTCGATACCAATCGGGCGATCGTTGTGCATGTTCACCTGTACGTCGACGTTGGGCAGCAGGTAGCCCGCCTGACCCTCCAGAAAATCGGCGGGCAGTGTCAGTTGCTCGTAGCTTTCCTTGTCCATGAACACGTAGTCGTCGCCGTCCTGATAGAGGTATTGCATCGGGCGTGTTTCCACGAACGCGCGATCGATTTTTTCGTCCGTGCGGATGCGTTCATTGCGCTTGGTGCCAGTCTCGACATCTTTCATTTCAACCTGCATGAACGCGCCGCCGCGCCCGCCAACATGAACGTGATACGCCTTGATCACTCGCCAGACACGCTTGTCCAGTTCGATCAGGTTCCCAACCCGTATTTCGGTAGCCAGAGCTTTTGCCACGATATTCGATAGATAGTCGTTTTTGGAAGCCGCGCATTCTACACTATGCTCATGGCGAATCTGAATGCTGTTCAAACGTTCTCGCCCGGATGCCGGCGATGCCCGCGTCTGGCCGACTTCGTCCGTGCCGCCGGGCAGAAATACCCCGGTTATTACGCGAAACCGGTACCGTCTTTCGGCGTCGAGCAGGCCCGCCTGCTCATCGTGGGTCTGGCACCGGGCTTGCACGGCGCCAATCGCACAGGCCGGCCGTTTACGGGGGACCATGCCGGCTTGCTGCTGTACCGCACCTTGCACCAATTCGGCTTCGCCACGGCGGCCGAGTCCGTTTCGGCGGATGATGGTCTGGAACTGGTCGATTGCCGGATAACCAACGCCGTTCGCTGTGTGCCGCCGCAAAACAAACCGAACACACAGGAAGTAAAAATCTGCAACGGCTATCTTCAGCAGGAACTGGCTGGTCTCGGCCGCTCGCCGGTTATCCTGGCTCTGGGAAGCGTCGCCCACGGAGCGGTGTTGCGGGCCCTGGCGCAGCGTCCGGCGGACTACAAATTCGGGCATGGCGCACGGCACATGCTGCCGGGGGAACTTCTGCTCGTCGACAGCTACCATTGTTCCAGATACAACACCCAGACAAGGCGGCTTACTGAAGAGATGTTCGCCGCCGTTTTCCAGTCGATTCGCGAGCTTCTGGATGCCGACCGCCCGGGCGGTCCGCTTCCGGAAGTGAGCCAATAACGGTACCGGGCATGGCCGAACGGCAACCGGATCACGAGAGCGCCGAGCCGCCGGTGAAATTTGACGGAGCCGCTGTGGCAAGGGGTTTGCCGAATCTTCCCGGCGTCTATCGCATGCTGGATGCGCACGCAGAGGTGCTCTACGTTGGCAAGGCCAAGGACCTGAAAAAGCGGGTTGCTTCCTATTTTCATCAAGGCGCGTCGCTTTCGCCGCGCATACAGTTGATGCTCAGGCAGGTGTCGGCGTTGGAAACAACCGCGACACGCTCGGAAGCCGAAGCGCTACTGCTGGAAAACAACTTAATTAAAACATTAAGTCCTCGATATAACATATTGTATCGAGACGATAAATCTTATCCGTATCTGGTCTTGAGCGGGCATGAGTTTCCCCGCCTTGGCTTCTACCGCGGAGCGCTGGACCAGCAGAACCGCTACTTCGGGCCGTTTTCCAGCGCCGGCGCCGTGCGCGAAAGCATCCACCTGATGCAAAAAGTGTTTCGCCTGCGCACCTGCGAAGACACCGTGTTTTCGAACCGTTCGCGCCCATGCCTGCTTTACCAGATCCGCCGTTGTTCCGGTCCCTGCGTCGGACTGATAGAGCGCACCGACTATGAAGACGACGTACGCAACGCGACCCTGTTCCTGCAGGGGCGGCAGAGCGAGGCCGTGACCCGCCTGGAACAACGCATGAACGACGCCTCGGCCCGCCAACAATACGAACTGGCTGCGCTGCTGAGAGACCAGATCCGGGCATTGTCAAAGGTGCGCGAAACGCAGTTCGTTTCCAGCAATACCGGCGTCGTGGATGCCGACGTCGTTTCCCTGGCGGTGGCCAGCGGGGTCTTGTGCGTCAATCTGGTGATGATCCGCGGTGGCATTCACCGTGGCGACAAGAGCTTCTTTCCCCAGAATGCGCGGGAACAGGACGAGGAAGAGGCGTTGCAGGCCTTTCTCGCGCAGCACTACATTGCTCGCGAGGTCCCGCCGCTGATCGTGGTCAATCGTGCCATCGATTCCGTGTTGCTGGAGCAGATGCTTTCAGATCAACGCGGCCACAAGGTACAGATCAGGAGCAATCCCTCCGGTGAACGGCGCATGTGGTCGCGAATGGCGGAGAAGAACGCGGAACTGGCGATCGCCCAGAGGCTCAGTGCCCACGCCACCCAGGAAGCACGCCTGAGCAGTTTGCAGACGCTCCTGGCGTTGCCGGATACGATCCAGCGGATTGAGTGCTTCGACATCAGCCATACGATGGGAGAAGCCACGGTGGCCTCCTGCGTGGTCTATGATCAGGCTTCGATGCAGCCGGGCGAGTACAGACGCTTCAATATCGCCGGGATCGAAGCCGGTGATGATTACGCGGCCATGCGGCAGGCACTTGAGAGGCGCTACCGCCGCCTCGTCGAAGGGGAGGGTAAGATGCCGGATTTGCTACTGATCGATGGCGGCAAAGGCCAGGTGTCGGTGGCAACGCAGGTTCTGGCGGAACTGGGGGTGGGGAGCGTGATCGTTGTCGGGGTCGCAAAGGGCGAAGAGCGCAAGCCCGGCATGGAGCAGCTGGTGCTGCCGCAACGCAATGTCACCGTGCGGCTCGATTCAAATGCACCCGGGTTACACCTGATTCAGCAGATCAGGGATGAGGCGCATCGCTTCGCCATACAGGGGCATCGCAAGCAACGCGGCAAGGCACGCACGCGTTCCACGCTGGAGAACATCGAGGGCATAGGCGCGAAGCGGCGTCAACGCCTGCTGACGCGATTTGGCGGTCTCAAAGAGGTCGTTTCCGCCAGTGTCGAAGAACTCGCTACGGTCGAGGGCATCAGCCGCGACCTTGCCGAACGAATTTACAAGCAATTGCATTGAGACCGCGCCATGGCCCTGAACCTGCCAAATCTGCTTACCTGGGGACGTATCCTGCTGATCCCCTTGTTGCTCATCGTTTATTACATGCCCGAACACTGGCTTGCGGATCATGGGCGCAACGTGATCGGTGCCGGTATCTTTGGCTTGGCAGCGGTGGCCGACTGGCTCGACAGATATCTGGCGCGATCGCTGAAACAGACCTCGGCATTCGGTGCTTTTCTCGATCCCGTAGCGGACAAGCTGATGGTCGCGACCGCACTGTTGTTGCTGGTGGCTCTGGACAACGTGCCAGCCTTTGTTGCCGCCATCATCATTGGCCGCGAAATCGCCATCTCGGCGCTGCGCGAGTGGATGGCCAAACTCGGCGAGAGCCGCAGCGTCGCTGTCTCGTTCATTGGCAAGCTGAAGACGACTGCGCAGATGATCGCGATCCTGCTGCTGCTGTACAACGACTCGATAGGGCCCCTGAACACGCATCTGGTGGGAACGTGGCTGATCTACATCGCGGCCGTATTGACGCTCTGGTCGATGATTTACTACTTGCGCAAGGCGGCGCCGATGCTCCGCGAGGCGATGCAGTAAAAGGGCAGCGCAGCGCGTCGGCGGATACGCCGTCAACTAGTTGTGTTTCCTTGACAAAACAGGCGTCGGCCCTATAATTCCGCTTCCTCTTGCGGGAATAGCTCAGTTGGTAGAGCGCAACCTTGCCAAGGTTGAGGTCGCGAGTTCGAGACTCGTTTCCCGCTCCAGATTCCACGAGGGAAAATGGACTCGAGTTATGGCCGCTGTAAGCCGTACCGGACCATTTTCCCTGTTCAGTTTCGCCGGCAGCGCGGTTACCACACGCGGCCGGCTGCGATTTGTGGTCGCGGCGCATCGAACGCGCTTTGCGCTGCATGGCGGGATGGCAGAGTGGTTATGCAGCGGCCTGCAAAGCCGTGGACGCCGGTTCGATTCCGACTCCCGCCTCCAATACTTTTTGGTCGTATCCAGCGGCGGATGGTGCCCCATATTGCGACGGGACCCGCGGGGCGCACGATGCGCCCGGTTGATCTCGCCCGGGTAACCATCGCTGAGGCCGTGTCTCATTCTCTCGGCACCAGCTTAGCCAATCGCTTCCGGCCCGCCCGCAAGGAAAGGCAAGACACAGCAAACAAAGGCCTCATGACCAGGGAAGTTCATGCGCTTAACATCAACATGCGCAATGGCATCTTGCTGTTGGCTGTCCTGATCGCTGCGGTCAACGGCAGGCCGGCCGCCGCTGCCGACCCGACCGCAAGCTCACGCTACGATGTATCAGGCACCGGCCAGGACTGTCGCGAAGGTTACAAGAGAACCGGCACCACTTGCGTGGAAGTTTCGATTCCGCAGAACGCAAGGCTCAACGTTCACGGCAACGACTGGGTGTGTAACCCCGGCTACAGACGCCTGGGGGAAATCTGCACGCCCGCGTATGTGCCACCCAATGCGCACATCGATTTGCTGACCAACGACTGGCGGTGCAACCCCGGCTTTCGCCGGCACGGCTCTGGCTGCGAGGCGGTCCGCAACCGTGAGAACGCACACATCAATGCCCTCGGCAATGACTGGGAATGCGACCGCGGTTATCGCCCTCTGGGGTCTGGATGCGTTGCCATCCAGATTCCGCCGAACGCGAGACTGAACAGCTTTGGCAACGGCTGGGAATGCAGGCCTGGTTACCGCCGCCTCGGGTCACGTTGCGAGATGTACTAGTGGCCGCAGAAACGCCCTCGCGGACGAGACACACGAGAGCGGGAAACCGCGAATCGTCCCGCTGCCCTCGGCATCTACGCAATACCGTTTACAATCCCGACCTCCCGTACCTCGCTTCCTTGATATCCGGGATCGTCTATCGCGCGATATGGGACTCGATGTTGCGCCGTTGCCGTTGGCGGTCATCGACCACCGCCCGGGTGGCGAAATTGGTAGACGCACGGGACTTAAAATCCCGGGCCGCAAGGCGTGCGGGTTCGACTCCCGCCCTGGGCACCATCCGAACGCACGCGTCAGGGGATTCGTAGACCGGCACCGATGGAACGAATCAGATCAGCTGACAATCCGACACTGAAACTCGCCCGCAAATTACTTCGTTCGGGCCGGGAACGTGAACGCAGCGGCAAGATATTGCTCGACGGTATACATCTGGTCAGCAGCTACGGCGAACGGTTTGGCCTGTCGGGTGTAACCATGCTGATAGACGAGACGGCGAGTGATTCTCCTGAAATCATGCGCCTCGTGCGTTCGGCGCCAGCTGGCACAAGAATCTTCGAAATTGCGCCTGGGCCGTTTGCCGCGATATCGCCGGTGCAGACGCCGGCCGGAATAGTGGCGCTTTGCGAACGGCCAGCCGTAGCCGCACCATCGGCGGCGAATCCGTTTCTGCTGCTCCTCGATGGCGTCCAGGACCCGGGCAACCTCGGCTCGATTCTACGAACTGCCGCGGCCACAGGGGTGAACCAGGTGCTGCTTTCGGCGAGCTGCGCAGACCCCTGGTCTCCCAGGTCCCTGAGAGGCGGGATGGGAGCGCAGTTTGTCCTGCCGGTATTCACCGACATTGATCCGTTCGAAACAGTCAGCAGTTTTCAGGGGACATCTGTCGCAACGTCGCCGCACGCGGAAGACTCGTTGTTGGATGCCAATCTTTCGGGTTCCGTTCTCGCGGTTTTCGGAGGGGAGGGTGCTGGCCTGACTGACGAAATGACAGCCAGCGCCAGCATTGCGGTCAGAATCCCGCTGCAGAACAGCATTGAATCGCTCAATGTCGGTGCCGCCGTGGCAATGTTCTGCTACGAAAGGCTGCGCCAAACCACGGCCTGACCAATCGATCGAGCATCAATCTGAACCTAACCAGACCCCGATGCTCGCTGGTGGGTTGCGCGCAGGAATGCCGGAAAAGCCTTCGTCGGATTCTCGATCATGCCGCTGGACTCGTGCATCGGGATGATGCACGACTTCAGACATGAAGAAGGGGCGAATATTACTCTTTAAGACATATATTTATATATGTTTTAGAAGAAATTACTTTAAATATTTTACCATCCAATCCGCCTGCGAAAAACTCCAGGGGTTGTGAAAAAACGCCTGCAATGCTAATATTTCGTGTTGAAATGATTCTGAAACGAAACGACTAGTATGCCAAGTAAGGACCTCACGTCGATTACTCGGGCGCTGACCGTGAATACCGCATCTGCACCGGAGGCCAGCCCCGCCGCGACTCCGGTCACCGCGGAACCGGTACCTCTTGATCCGCCGCAACTGGATCCCCGCCAGATATCCGAGCGGGTGGATCTTCGCGTCCTTAGCGCGATGCGACGGATTATTCACTGCGTGGACATGTATTCGCGCGAACTTGCGGCTAAAACGCAAATCACGTCGCCGCAACTGGTCTGCCTGATCACACTCGCGGAGCAGGGGCCGATGACGGCCACCACCATCAGTCGCGAGATCTTTTTGAGCCCGAGCACGGTCGTGGGCATTCTGGACCGGCTTGAGGAAAAAGGCCTTGTCAAACGCGAGCGGCTGAGCAAGGACCGGCGCGTCGTGACCGTCACAATCTCCGAGCAGGGGCGCAACGTTGTGGAAAGCGCACCGTCGCCGTTACAGAGCCGCTTGACCGAAGCGCTTGGCGCATTGCCCCTCCCAGAACAGATTGCGATCGCGAAGTCGCTCGAGAGGGTTGTAGCCCTGATGGAAGCGCAAGACATCGATGCTGCGCCGATTCTCGCAACAGGACCGTTGGTCAAGGCCGCAAGGGACTATGACTGATGGAATCCATCCCGGTCTTTTCTCGAAATACGGGACGGAAGAGTTGTTGAAGCAAGCCGGCAGACCAGGGGAAAGCAACGTTCGCGAAAGGCGATTTGCTGGCTCGAACAAGGCAGCCGCGGTTCTCGAGACACCAGTCGCCGCGGATGCGGCCCAGGTCCACAAACTGATTTCCGCATGCAAGCCGCTTGATCTCAATTCGACCTATGCATATCTGCTCCTGTGTCACCATTTTTCCGACACTTGTGTCGTCGGCAGGGCAGGGAAAGACATAGTCGGGTTTGTTTCCGGTTACAGACTGCCTGCCAGGCCAGACACTTTCTTTGTCTGGCAGGTTGCCGTCCATCCCGAAATGCGCGGCGCGCGCCTCGGTATACAGATGCTCCAGCACTTGATGGCACGCGAATCCGTAGCTGCAGTACGGTCCATCGAAACCACCGTTTCACCGTCGAACGCAGCGTCCCGCAGGATGTTCCAGCGATTTGCCGCTTCCGTTGGTGCGCCGCTCGAGGAACAGATGCTGTTCGATCGCAGTGCCTTCGGCGGGGAAGAACACGAGGAAGAAGTACTTTTGAAGATTGGTCCGTTTGCCCGGACCCCATTAACGTAAGGAGATGCAGTGAGCTTAAAGATTTTTGACCGGATGGAGTCTGAAGTGCGTGGTTATATCCGCTCTTTCCCGGTTCTCTTCACCAGGGCCAAAGGAGCACAGCTTTGGGACGAGGAAGGCACGCGCTACATCGACTTTTTCAGCGGCGCCGGCACTCTGAACTACGGTCATAACCACCCCGCATTGAAGGAGGCGGTGCTCGAATACGTCGAATCGGACGGGCTGGTACATGGGCTCGACATGGCGACGACCGCGAAGAAGGAGTTTCTGGAAACGTTCGGTCGCCTGATCCTCAATCCGCGCGCAATGAAGTACAAAGTGCAGTTCACCGGCCCCACCGGGACAAATGCCGTCGAAGCCGCACTCAAACTGGCTCGCCAAATAAAAGGGCGCAGCAACATTGTTTCGTTTACCAATGGTTTCCACGGCGTGACCGGCGGTTCGCTTGCCGCGACCGGCAATGCGAAGTTTCGCGATGCCTCCGGCGTCGCGCTCGGGAATGTCACGTTCATGCCATACGATGGCTACCTCGGCGATAACATCAACACGATCGAATACATCGAGCGGATGCTGTCGGACTCCAGCAGCGGCGTGGACAAGCCGGCAGCGGTCATTGTCGAGACGGTCCAGGGCGAGGGTGGCGTAAACGTGGCGGGTCACCGGTGGCTACGCGACCTCGAACAACTTTGCCGGCGCCACGACATGCTGTTGATCGTGGACGACATCCAGGCCGGGTGCGGGCGGACCGGAACATTTTTCAGTTTCGAACCATCGGGAATCAAACCCGACATCGTTACGCTGTCCAAGTCGCTGAGCGGGTATGGGTTGCCAATGGCATTGGTGCTGATGAATCCGGAACTTGATGTGTGGTCGCCGGGCGCACACAACGGAACCTTCCGCGGCAATAACCTCGCGTTTGCAACCGCCAAGCAGGCCATACAGTCGTTCTGGAGCAGCGACGACTTCGGTCGCGAGGTCACCCGCAAGGGAAAGATGATCGAGATGTGGCTGCAACACATTGTCGAAAGCTATCCCGAGGGACAGTTTTCGGCACGCGGGCGGGGCATGATGCAGGGCCTGGTTTCAGAAGACCCCGAGCTGACGGCAAGGATCGCGGCAGAGGTTTTCGCCAATGGTGTTGTGATCGAAACGTCGGGCTCGCGGGACGAAGTGTTGAAGATTCTCGCGCCACTCGTCATTGACGAGGATTTATTGCGCAAGGGGCTGGACGTCATCGAACAAAGCATCGTTTCGGTGCTCGGCGTGAAGCGTGTGCAACCGGACAAAATCCGTGTCGTCAACTTCGCAAGGGGGACGCGATGATAGTAAGGAACATCAACGATATCGAGGGCTCCGAGCACGACGTCGTTACGGACAACTGGGCCAGCCGCCGCATCTTGCTGAAGAAAGACGGCATGGGGTTCTCCCTCCACGAAACGATCCTGTTTCCGGGCAAGGAAACATACATCTGGTACAAGAATCACCTCGAAGCCGTGCTTTGCGTCGAAGGGGAAGGAGAAGTGGAAACCATCGCCGATGGCAAGATCCACAAGATCACACCCGGCGTAGTGTACGCGCTCGACCAACACGACAAGCATTACCTTCGGGCGAAGACCAAAATGCGCATGATCTGTGTGTTCAACCCGCCGTTGACCGGCAGGGAGGTTCACGACGAAGAGGGCGTATATCCGCTAATGGACGAACCGTCGGCAGCTTAAGCGAGGTTTCAAAAGGAATCCTCGGGACACGAAACACACGAAATCAGCAATCTGAAGGCAAGATAAATGGCACCAATTACTGACGCTTATGAATCACGCGTTACCAAGGACGCAGCAATCATCATGAGGCGGGACCCGGTGGTTTACACCGACCTGACCAAAGACCCAGGTCCCGGCGCAACCCGCGAACAGCTGGAAAATTTCAAGCGTGATGGATTCATGCTGCTTGAGAACTTCCTGTCCGCCCGAGAAACGAAGGCGTTGCTGCAAGAGGTCGAGCGTATTTCGCACGATCCCGAAATCGCCAGGCGCGACGAAGCCGTCCGGGAACCCGGTGGCGACATCGTCCGTTCCGTCTTCCGGGTGCATGTGATCAACAAAATGCTTTCGCGCCTGTCACGGGACCGCAGGCTGGTGAACATTGCCCGGCAAATCGTCGGATCGGAAGTCTATGTGCATCAGTCGAGGGCGAATCTGAAACCCGGCCTGTTCGGCAAGGACTTTTACTGGCACTCGGATTTCGAAACCTGGCACGTCG
This sequence comes from Betaproteobacteria bacterium SG8_40, assembly GCA_001304425.1. Lineage (GTDB taxonomy): Bacteria > Pseudomonadota > Gammaproteobacteria > Burkholderiales > Eutrophovitaceae > SG8-40. Next base: position 2,758 of record LJTS01000034.1, on the reverse strand, counting down.
AAGACGGCATGCCCAACATGCGTGCCGTCAGTTGCTCGATTCTGCTGACCTCCAACAACGACCAGAATGGGCCGCTGATGATCATGCCCGGTTCGCATCAATATTTCATCAGCTGCATCGGCGAAACACCCGACGATCATTACAAGAAGTCACTACGCAAGCAGGAATACGGTGTTCCTGACCCCGACAGTTTGCGTTTTCTGGCTGATCAGAACGGAATTCGATCAATGACCGCACCTGCCGGCTCGATCGTGTTTTTCGACTGCAACGCCATGCACGGATCAAACAGCAATATTTCCCCGTATCCGCGAAGTAATGTGTTCTTCGTCTTCAACAGCGTCGATAACGCGTTGGGAAATCCCAAGTACGGCCTCAATCCAAGACCCGAACATGTGGCAACGCGTGAGGACTTCACTCCGATCAAACCGGTCGAACCCGATTACCTGCGCGACGTCAGCAAGCAGATGGATCGCTGAACCAGGCATTTGCGCTCCCGCGAGGCGAGCAGCACTTACGCCTAACGGCCGTTGATTCGATTGACGCTCAATCGAACAATGTCGATGGATCCGTCGGCGTCTTTCAGGTAGGAAACCTTCCACTCGAGAGTTTCGTCCAACGGCGCAAACCGGAATCCGCTGAACACGCCGACAATCGAGTCCGCGCGCAGGATATCGAAAGTGTCGGCCTCGCCAGGGGCGAATCGCCTGCCGCCGGAATCGTAGAGAACAACCCGGAGTTGGCCATCCAGCCTGACCGTTCCGGAAACGCGCATGACGTCGTGGTCGACACCCGCTCGCGAACCACCGATATCCACCGCATACTCGCCTCCGCCTGTCTGCGTATAGCTTCCCGTGATGCCGATGGCGCCGACTGCGGAGCTGCCCGGTGCCATCGTGCCTCCAGTGAGCGTAACTTCGGATTCAATGCTGCCGCTTCCGGACAGCGTGCCGCCGTTGACTCTTACTGCAGTTTGCGACAGGGTCCCGTCGACAAGTGTCACCCCTGCCGATTGGCCGAAAACACCCACGCCAGTCACGCTTCCGGAACCGGAAACGTAGAAGCGCCCGCTATTGTTGACAACTCCGTTGCTGGTCAGCGTTCCTTCGCAATTGATCAAACCGGCATTGTTGATTTCGTGAGCCGTCTCGAGCGAAGCGCACGAGTGGATTCTGATGATCCACTTGTTGTTGAGAAACCGGGCCTTCTCGAAATCCAGGCTGCCGCCATTGTCGAGCGTGCCATTATTGATCCAGCCGATTCCGGTTCTCACGGTGCCGCCAAGGGTATTGTTGACCACTCCGTCGTTGGTGAAACGCTGCTCGCTCGACAGGGTCGCGTCGGAGTAATTGTTGATGACGCCGCTATTTTCGCCAAAGTCTCCGGCGTTGAAGGTACCGTAGTTGTTCAAAATTCCGGTGTTCTTGGTAGAACCATAACCGCCGACGTTGCCGAAATTGTTCAACGTGCCATCGTTTCTGGTGTTTCCGGATCTGGACTGGACGTTCGAAATGTCACCGAAGTTATTGAGCGCGCCGAGATTGTGCAGCTTGCCGAAATTGCGCAGCGCGCCGGCATTGTCGAACTTGCCGCTGTTGATCAGCGTACCGAAGTTCTCGTAATCGTCGAGCTCGTTGCAACCATCCCGGCTGTCGAAGTTGTGCTGGCTTCCCGCAGGATTCGGATTCGGCGATAACTGCTCGCAAGCGGAACGCGTTCGCGTGGCGAAGCTTGTGAAAGCAACCGCTGCCATGGCCAGACCGACTACCACCGCAACAATACGGGAATCCATTTTCGACATTCTCGGGGACAAGCTGCGGATAGGCCGATTGTGACCAGTTTTGGATACTTTACGCTGAACTTCCATTTGTTTGAACGTTCTGCCAGTCACAAGCTACACCCGTTTGATCTAGCGCAAATAAACATCTGCCGCAGATTGTTCAGATGCGCACCGGTGCGCCCGGGCTGTGGGTGCGTCATCCGGGACCGTGGAGATTTCGGCCGCATTTCGCAACAAGTAACCCGGCGCGCCTTTCTGCAGCAGCCTCGCCTGACCAACGAGACCGTCAAGCGCTACCTGACGCCAATCCGATGACCTTATCGCTGGCCAGTTGTTCGATATCGGCCCCGGAGTAACCCAGCTCGCGCAGAACCTCTTCTGTCTGCGCGCCGAGGGGCTGGGGCGGCAGCCGCACCGGCGGCACTTTTCCGTTGTACTGGGCCGGGTGCTTGACCAGGGTCAGGGGCTGTTCCGTGGCACCCGTGAGCTTCTCGAATGATCCGAGATAGGCGATCTGTGGATCTTTTTCAAGTGCCGCGTAATCGTTTACCGGGGCGTGCCAGAGTTTGTATTCGGTGAGTGTTTCCTCCCAATGTGCCGTGGTGCGCTTGAGCAATGCCCGTTCGACCAGCGGAATGATTTCCTCGCGCCTGGGGTAGGTCTCGTCGTTCGGAAATTGCGCGAGCGCGGGTTCATCCAGAGCTTCCGCCAGCGTCGGCATGTCGGCAAAGGACAGCACGATATGTCCGTCGGCAGTCGCATAGGCGCCGTAGGGCGCGGGAAACATCCAGCCGCCCGAGCGCTTGGGATGGCGCGTGGTTTCCGGGCGCGACCCGTTCAGAAAACACGTCAGCGATTCCATTTGCAGATCGATTGCCGAGGACAGGAGATTGACGTCGACCCGGCAACCCTCTCCGGTACGGCCACGATTTAGCAAGGCAGCAAGAATACTCATCGCCAGTATCATTGCGCCATGGTGAT
>LJTS01000258.1 GCA_001304425.1 Betaproteobacteria bacterium SG8_40 | reverse complement strand
CCCTGTCATCAGAGCAGCCCTGAATTCGTTGGCGGTGATGTCGTTTTCGGGTCCCTGACCCATTTCGAAACCGACACCTGACCTGTTTCCTTCTCCGCTGGTCAACACCAAAAGCAGGCTTCGTGCCAGCGGATCTTTCGATTTCTACCAGGTTGCCGCTACCGCCCGCGGTCCTTAGCTGGGCGAATTGCAGCTTTCCCTTGTTCTTGCACTGCAATATAGACTGACGATCGTGGACAAAAGTTCAAATACTGCGAAATTTCCACAAGATAAAACTAATCTACACCGAGTTCCAATCGAGCATTATTGCAATGCAACATGCGCATTATCCAAACATTGCCGCGGATTTGTCAATCCTCTTTATATGGCATTGCACGACGGGCTGTTCGGCAGCATTTTCAGAGGGTTATAATCTTCCCTCATGCATTGCGTCACCGCTCGCAATTGACGTTCGAACGGTTGTCCAAGATCAACCCAATATGAGCCCGTGTGGAGGATTAACCAAATGGCTGCAGAAACCCGCCTGATAAAGAAATATCCGAACCGGCGGCTTTATGACACCGCAACCAGTAGTTACATCACGCTGGCTGACGTAAAGCAGTTGGTGCTGGACAACATCGTTTTCAAGGTAGTTGACGCCAAGAGCGAACAGGATCTGACGCGAAGCATCCTGTTGCAGATCATCCTCGAGGAGGAAGGGGCCGGGGCGCCCATGTTTTCCTCCGAGATGCTCTGTCAGATCATCCGATTTTACGGCGACGCGCTGCAGGACATGATGGGCAAGTATCTTGAAAAAAATATCCATACTTTCATGGACATCCAGCGCAAACTTCAGGACCAGGGTATCGGCAAGGTGGGCGAAAATCCGATGCTCAACCCCGACGCCTATTCGCAATTCGTCAAGATGCAAGGGCCGGCAATCCAGGGATTGATGTCGAACTATCTGGAGCAGAGCGCCAACGCATTTCTCGACATGCAGCAGCAAATGCAAAAACAGGCCCGCAACATGTTCGGCAGCTTCCCGTTTGGCATGCCCGGGGCCGGCACCGAGGGGTCAACCGACAACGCGAAAACAACGTCGGACGAGCCCTCCGAGGAAAAGAAATAGCAGGTTCAGGCGGATTGCCGGCAACGACCCTTCCCTGCACCACATCGCCGGCAGCATCGCCGGCCTGACCGATACATTCCGTGCCCTCTCCCCCTGACGGCAGAACTCCAACCGTAGGCTTTGTGTCGCTCGGCTGCCCCAAGGCGCTGGTCGACTCCGAGCGCATCCTCACAGAACTGCGGGCTGAGGGTTACCTGATCTCGGCTACCTATGACGCCGCCGACCTGGTGGTGGTAAATACCTGCGGTTTTATCGATGAAGCGGTCGAGGAATCTCTCGATGCCATTGGCGAGGCATTGCAGCAAAACGGGAAGGTCATCGTAACCGGCTGCCTCGGCGCGCGGGACGGCCTTGTCGCCGGCAAGCATCCGCGGGTACTGGCGGTCACCGGTCCGCATGCAANNCACCAGTACCTGCCGAAGCCGCACGATCCGTTCGCCGACCTGGTACCGCCACACGGAATCCGCCTGACGCCAAGGCATTACGCCTATCTGAAAATATCCGAAGGCTGCAACCATCGCTGTTCCTTCTGCATCATTCCGTCGATGCGCGGCGATCTTGTCAGTCGGCCGATCGGCGATGTGATGCAGGAAGCACAGCGGCTGGTCGAAGCAGGCGTGCGCGAACTGCTGGTGATATCGCAGGACACGAGTGCCTACGGCGTCGATATTCGTTACCGCACCGGATTCTGGGGCGGCCGGCCGCTGAAAACGAGGTTGAAGGAACTGGCAGGCGCGCTCGGCGAACTGGACGCGTGGATACGCCTGCACTACGTCTATCCCTACCCCACTGTCGACGATGTCATTCCCCTGATGGCCGACGGCAGGATACTGCCGTATCTGGACGTTCCCCTGCAGCACGCCAGCCGGCGGATTCTGAAACTGATGAAGCGCCCGGCCGATGCTGAAAACACCCTGAAACGCATACATCGCTGGCGTACTGAATGCCCGGAAATAACGATTCGCAGCACCTTCATCGTCGGGTTTCCCGGAGAGACGGATGCCGAGTTCGAGGAATTGCTGGAGTTCCTCACCGAGGCGCAGCTGGACCGGGTTGGCTGTTTTTCCTACTCGCCGGTCGAGGGGGCGTCGGCAAACGCCCTGCCCGGTCCCGTACCCGAAGCGCTTCGGGAGGAACGTCGCGCCCGCTTCATGGCGCACCAGCAGGCCATCAGTGCAGCGCGCCTGCGCAACAAGGTCGGCAGCGTGCAGACCGTACTGCTTGACTCGGTCGAGGGCCAAAGCGCGGTCGGAAGGTCCAGTGCCGACGCGCCGGAAATCGACGGTGTCGTTCACGTCGTTGGGGCCGATGGCCTTCGGCCCGGCGACTTCGTCCAGGTCAGTGTCACCGATGCGGACGAGTACGACCTGTTTGGAAGCGTCGTTTGAATCGTGTGGCGGGAACTCAAACAGTGGGCGGCACGTGTCAGGCGCGACACCCTCGCGTTGTGGTTTGCGGCTCGTGACCGGCGTACACCGTGGTGGTTGCGCTTGCTCGGCTTTGTGATCATCGCCTATGCGCTTTCGCCGGTCGACCTGATCCCGGATTTTCTTCCGCTGATCGGCTACCTCGACGAACTGATCCTGTTGCCTGCCGGATTGTGGCTGATGATCCGTTGCATGCCCGTCGAAGTCCTGGCCGAAAGCAGGTCGCGTGCTGACGACTGGTTGAGCGCAGGCAAATCGAAGCCAAGAAGTGCCCTCGGCGCCCTCATTGTCATCGTCATCTGGGTGACCGTAGCCTGGTGGTTGATATCGATTTTCGCGCCATCCGCCATTGCCAGCGTAGCGCGTCACGAACTGTTCACCTGAACGGACGGCTGCAGTACGTACTGAATGACACCCGGCTGTCACGCACCTGCGGTGTCGCTCTCCCGCTCGGGGTTTCTCAGGAAGTCACAAACCTCGTCGGCATTCCGGCTGCGCCGCATTGGCGGCAGGCTTTGCCAGATGCGCCGGCCATAAGGCTTGGAAATCAGGCGCGGGTCGCAGATCACCAGCACACCGCGATCGCGTTCGTCGCGAATCAAACGCCCGGCGCCCTGCCGCAGGCTGATAACCGCCTCCGGTAACTGATATTCCATGAATGCGTTACGGCCCTCGCGATTGATTTTAGCGATCCTTGCCGCCAGCACCGGGTCGTCGGGCGGGGCAAAGGGCAAACGGTCGATGATTACCAGCGACAGCGCTTCGCCTCTCACGTCAACGCCTTCCCAGAACGACTGGCTGCCGAGCAATACCGCATTGCCAAGTTCCCTGAAACGCTCGAGCAACTCCGAACGCGAGGCATCGCCTTGCATCAGCAGAGGAAAATCGAGCGCCCTCTCCTGCATCCCCGCGACGAGCAAGTGCTTCGCTTCGCGCATTGCCCTGAGGCTGGTGAACAACAGGAAGGCATGGCCGCCGGCGGCTTCGATGAGCGGCAGCGACGTGCTGACCACCGCTTCCGTATAGGCCGCGCTATTCGGGTCGGGCATCTCTTCCGGGACGAAAAGTACCGACTGGTTCTGGTAATCGAACGGGCTGTCCCAACTTCGCGTGACAGCGTCCTCCAGCCCCATTTGCTGTTGGTAGTGGGAAAAGTCCTGCCGCACGGACAATGTCGCAGAGGTAAAAATCCACGCTTTCGGATGACCAGACAACTGGTTTCTGAATACATCTGCAACCGACAAGGGGGTCGAATTCAGGCGCAGAGAGGACGCAAACACCTCGACCCAGCGCACATGGTCAGCGTCGGCCTGGTTTCGCCATCGCTGCAATGCGTCCGCCAGCATGGTTGCGCGCTCCCAGCATTGATGCAGTCCCTCCGAGCGTGCGGCGTGCGCGTCCAGGTGTTCGATCAACTCCTGCAGTTCGCCGGAGGCATGGTCGAGAGCAGCGACAAAATCCGCATCGGCAAACACCTGTTCGTGTGTTCTGCGCTCCGAGTCCCTTGCAAATTGCAGCCGCAGGTCGCGCGCTGCTTTTTCGACGGCTTGCGCCTGCTCCTGCAAGGCAGCGGCGTCGCCGGCATCGGCAGCAACTTCCAGGCGAATGTCGCGGCCAAGTTCCACCAGCTGGTTGGTCGACACGTGGTCGCCAAAAAAAAGGCTGGCCGTCTCGGGAAGTTGATGCGCTTCATCGAATATCACGGTATTGCACGCGGGCAGCAGTTCCCCGACACCTTCGTCGCGCAGTACCACATCGGCGAAGAACAGGTGATGGTTGACCACCACGACATCCGCCTCCAGCGCCTGCTTGCGCGCTTCGAGCACAAAGCACTTCGAATGGTGAGGGCATTCTCCGCCAAGGCAGTTATCGCGCGTCGACGTTACCATTGGCCAGATGGGGGCATCCTCCGGCACGTCGGCAAGCGCGCTACGATCACCGCTCAGCGAAGTGCGCGCAAAGCTGTCGATGCGCGCAAGATGCACGGGGTCGTCGCGGCTCAGGAAGCGACCGTCGGACTTGGCGCGCTCGAGGTGGTAATGGCAGACGTAGTTCGCCCGCCCCTTGAGCAAGCTGACTGTCACCGGAGCGGCCAGCACACTGCGAACCAGCGGAATATCGCGATCGTACAATTGATCCTGAAGTGTTTTGGTGCCGGTAGAAATGATGACCTTCCCGCCGCTCAGCAAAGCCGCAACCAGGTAGGCGAAAGTCTTGCCGGTTCCGGTCCCCGCCTCGGCGATCAGAACCGACGTTTCCTCTATCGCAGCGGCAACCGCCTGCGCCATCTCGAGCTGCTGCGTGCGCAACCGGTATCCGGGAATGGCTCGCGACAGCAGGCCGCCATCGCCGAAGACTTCGAGCAAATCAGGCCTCATGCGCGCTTCGTCCGAACCGGATAGCGGCCGCGCCCGTGAAGCAGGCACCGCGCCAGCCGAGCGGGACGGACCGATCGACCTCCGGCGCATCGACACATCGATGGGACGCTACGGGACAAGGCCAATCACGCCCAGCAGAGGTGGAATCAACAGCGAGGATACGAGCGTATTCAAGCCCATGGCCAGTCCGGAAAAAGCTCCAGCAATGTCGTTTTCCTGGAATGCCCGCGCGGTGCCAATACCATGCGACGTCGTCCCCATCGCGAAACCGCGCACCGCCGGGTCGTTCACACGGCACCAGTCGAGAACCGTCGGCCCGATGACAGCCCCGAGAATTCCCGTGGACACGACCAGAATCGCTGTCAACGATGCCGGACCGCCAAGCTTCTCGGTGATACCCATGGCGACCGGTGCGGTTACCGACTTCGGTGCCAGCGCGAGCA
>LJTS01000257.1 GCA_001304425.1 Betaproteobacteria bacterium SG8_40 | reverse complement strand
ATACCGATGGCACATGCAGCCACTAGAGTTTTCATCTTCGTCCTCTTCTTTCCGGGACCCGCACGGTGCCCTCATCCACTGACGCTCCAGCGTTCTCGGTGAGCCGAAACGGCGGGCAGACACCAAAAACAAAAGGCTCGCGCATCGCGCTTCCCTGTCGCCTTCCGGATACCCTGCCGGAATTCGCCCATACGCATACTGGACGACATCGCGAAGACGCGAGTCTTGATCACGATCAAGACTCGCTTCACTCAGGAGCCCAAGCCTTCCCGCCGCCGCCGTTTCTCGCTGAGCACGCTTGTTCCGCACCTTCTGTCACCAGCCATTCAGGCGCCGATCCGGCAACGGGCCAGTGCCTATGGAGCATTTGGCCGTGTGCAAATACAATCAACCAGGTCAAAGGGAGAATCCGTGTCACAGGAACCACTCAAGGCAAATGGAGAGCGGCTCTGGCGCCGCCTGATGGACATGGCGCAGATCGGCGCCACGGCCGCCGGCGGCTGCAACCGCCAGGCGCTGACGGATGAAGACAGGCAAGGCCGCCAGTTGTTCGAGTCATGGTGTTCGGCAGCTGGCTGCAGCATTGAACGCGACCAGATGGGCAACATCTTCGCCCGGCGTGCGGGCACCAGTCCCGGCCTGCCCCCGGTATTGATGGGCTCGCATCTCGATACGCAGCCAACCGGTGGAAAATTCGATGGTGTGTTTGGCGTTCTCGCTGGCCTCGAAGTCATCGAATCACTGAACGACCATGGCATCCGGACGCCGCATCCGGTTGAAGTCGTCGTCTGGACCAACGAAGAAGGCGCGCGCTTCTCGCCGGCAATGATCGGGTCGGGAGTGTTTGCGGGCGCATTCGATCTCGACTACGGGCTTTCCAGAGTATCGAAGGACGGCGTGACGCTCGGTGATGCGCTACGGCGTATCGGCTACGCGGGATCGCGCGCCTGCCGCCACTACCCGATCAAGGCCGCATTCGAAGCGCATATCGAGCAGGGTCCCATCCTCGAAGACAACGACACGCAAATCGGCATCGTCACCGGGGTGCAGGGCATGCGCTGGTACGACCTGGAATTGAATGGCGAATCCGTGCACGCCGGCCCGACGCCCATGGGGAGTCGCCACGATCCGGTTCGCGCACTGCACGCGATACTGGCCGGGGTATATGAGCTTGCCGGGATCTACGGGCCTTGGGCACGCGTCACCTTTGGCGATGCGCGGTTCGAGCCGGGTGCGCGCAACACAGTGCCCGAGCGAGTCGTCGTCACACTCGATTTGCGCCACCCCGATGAAACCACGCTCGATGCGATGGAATCCCACCTGCTCGAAATCGTTGCCACCGCAACACAGGAGGCCAGCGTAACCGGCACTGTGCACCATGAGTGGCGATCCGCCGCAATACGTTTCGATGAACAGTGTATCGAGACAATTGCGAAGTCCGCAGCGAGCCTTGACCTTTCCACCATGCGTCTCGTTTCCGGTGCCGGCCATGACTCGGTATACGTATCCCGCATCGCGCCGACGGCAATGATTTTCGTGCCCTGCAAAGGCGGCATCTCGCACAACGAGAGCGAATCGGCGGAGCAAGCCGATCTGGCGGCAGGCTGCGACGTGCTGCTCAATTCCGTGGTGACCATGGCAATCGACGCGACCTGATACCTGCTGACACGAGACGGCTGCAGGCAGGCAGAATGGCGCGAGGAAATAATTACATCGGGATCTGTCGACCCGGGAACCATGGCGCTGTCGTTTGACTCTCTAAATTGCCGTCACCGGGAATGATCCGTCCCGGGAAAAGCAACCATGGCGACGCGCCCTTTTTCTGACCAACCGGGAAAACCGTTATGACGTACCTGGCCGACTCCGATCCCACCTGCACCCGCAACAGAGGGTGCATTGAGCTGTTCATCAACGCACATGCAAAAGACCTCGGCGGCTTCAGTGTGCGACGGCTTTTGCCGTCGCCGGACCGGCGCATGGTGGGACCGTTCATATTTTTCGATCACATGGGCCCGGCCGAATTTCCGCCCGGCCAGGGCATACAGGTCCGGCCGCATCCGCACATCGGACTGGCGACCGTGACCTATCTGTTCGAAGGCGAGATCCTGCACCGCGACAGCCTGGGCTTTGTACAGCCGATACAAGCGGGCGCGGTGAATCTCATGACAGCCGGCCGCGGCATCGTTCACTCCGAACGCGCCGGCAGTGACCTGCAAATAGCATCCCGTTTGCACGGCATACAGTCCTGGATGGCACTGCCCGGGGAACATGAAGAGATCGCGCCGGATTTCACGCACTATCCAGCTATGGACCTTCCCGAGTTCGAAACAGACGGCGCCACGGTGCGCGTCATCATTGGCGAGGCCTTTGGCCACCGCTCGCCGGTCAAGGCTTACTCGCCGATGTTGTACCTCGAGTGCAGGATGCCCGCCGGCAGCCGGCTGACGCTGCCGGAAAACTACGACGAACGCGCCGTCTACGTGGTATCCGGTTCCGTCAACATCGAAGGTCAGCCGCTCGCTGCCGGCGTCATGGGCGTGGCATGCGAGGGGCGGTCCGTGACACTGGACGCCAGCGCCGAAAGCAGGGTCATGGTCATCGGCGGCGCCCCGGTCGGTGACCGGCACATCTGGTGGAACTTCGTTTCGAGCTCGAAGGATCGCATCGAGCGGGCCAAAGCAGACTGGCAGGGCAACCGTTTCGGGAAAGTGCCGGGTGAAACCGAATTCATCCCCCTGCCCTCGCCCTGATACTCGCGCCACCTTGCGCATGTCAGCTGCAATCACACGGTCGGCAGTACGTGGCCCGGTCATGCGCTCATTCACCGCTGCTTCGCTGTCCGTACGGCAAGCGGCTTGATCACAGATGCAGGAAGCCGACACGACCATTGAAGCCAAACCGCGCGCGAGCGTGCTCGAGGTGTTCCTTGCTTTCCTGAAGCTGGGGCTGACGTCGTTTGGCGGGCCTGCCGCGCACATCGGCTTCTATCGACTGGAGTTCGTCGAGAAGCGGCGTTGGCTCAGCGAAAGCCAGTTCGCCCAGTTGCTCGCCATTTGTCAGTCCCTGCCCGGCCCTGCGAGCAGTCAGTTCGGTTTCAGCGTCGGGCTGATGCAGGCCGGCTGGAAAGGCGCGATTGCCGCCTTCGTTGCCTTTACCCTGCCCTCCGCCGTGCTGTTGTTCGGGTTTGCTGCTTCGCTGCCCTACCTGTCCGGGCAAACGGGCACTGCGGCAATCCACGGCCTGAAGCTGGTGGCGCTGGTGTTCGTTACACAGGCAGTCATCGGCATGAGCAGACAGCTATGCCCCGACCCCGCTCGCAGGACACTCGCAGTCGCAGCAACGGTGATCGTGTTACTCACCGGCCACGCACAAGTGCAATTGCTGGTCATCCTGCTCGGCGCCATCGCCGGGCTGTGGTTGTCCGCACCTGCCACCGCCACGGCAAGCGATACGCTGAGGCCTCGATACGGCAGCAAGACCGGCCTTGCGTTGCTGCTCGTGTTCGCCACCCTGCTGGCCGGCGTACTCGCGTTGCCGTCGGGTGGCCAGAGCATCGCAGCAGTCTTTGGTGCATTTTTCCAGGCCGGCGCTCTGGTATTCGGCGGCGGTCACGTGGTGCTGCCGTTGCTCGAGGAAACCGTTGTCGCCCCCGGATGGGTTTCGCCCGAAGCGTTCCTCGCGGGATACGGCGCGGCGCAGGCCATCCCCGGACCGCTGTTTTCCCTGGCGGGCTACCTCGGCGCGCAGCTTCCTGGCGGTAACGGCGGCGTATCCGGCTCGGTGCTCGCGCTGCGCTCTGGCAATCCATCGCGGCGCGTCCCGCCGCGACGCGAGCCATTGCCGGCGCCAATGCCGCCGTTGTCGGCCTGCTCGCGGCCGCTCTGTACGATCCGGTATTCACCAGCGCGGTGACGGGTTCAACGGACCTTGCCATCGGCCTCGTCGGCTTCATGCTGCTAGCGGTCTGGCGCCAGCCGGCACTGCTGATCGTGCTGTGGTGTGTGCTGGCCAGCATTGCAGTCGCATGGCCTGCCTGGCAATAGCGCGCGGAGGGGTGCAGAAACAGCCGGCCCGCTAATGCAACCGGCGCGCAAGAATCAGCATCGGTGAATCAGCCGAACCGTCCCGTGATGTAGTCTTCCGTGAGCTGATGGCCCGGCCTGATGAACAGCTCGCTTGTCTCGCCAACTTCTATCAGATCGCCGAGGTGGAAGAAGGCAGTGCGCTGCGACACGCGCGCTGCCTGCTGCATCGAATGCGTGACGATGCAGATCGAATAATTCTGGCTCAGGTCAACCATCAGGTTCTCGATGGTCGCGGTGGCGATGGGATCGAGCGCCGAGCACGGCTCGTCCATCAGGATGACCTCCGGCTGGACGGCAATGGCGCGCGCAATACACAGGCGCTGCTGCTGACCGCCGGAAAGCCCCGTTCCCGGCTCCTCAAGGCGGTCCTTGACCTCTTCCCACAGGCCGGCCTTTTGCAAACTGGTCACGACAATCTCTTCGAGTTCGAGCTGGTTTGCCGTAAGACCGTGGATGCGCGGCCCGAAGGCGACATTCTCGAAAATGCTTTTCGGAAACGGGTTGGGTTTCTGGAACACCATGCCCATGCGCGCCCGCAAAGGTACGACGTCAATCTCCGGACCATTGACGTTCGCGCCATCGACCAGAATTTCGCCTTCGACGCGGCAACCGGCGATGGTGTCGTTCATGCGATTCATGCAGCGCAGAAAAGTGGTCTTCCCGCAGCCGGAAGGCCCGATCAGCGCCAGTATTTCGTTATGGCCAACGTCAATGCTGATGTTGTGCACGGCGTGCGTCTCGCCGTACCAGACGTTGACGTCAGTGCATCGTATACGCGGATTCTCGACCCGCACCTCCCCTACCGTTTCCCGGTGTTCGCGCGGAACCGTCGTACGCCGGACTTCGCCGGCACTCCTGCCCCTGGAATCGGGGGGCGGCTTCTGCGTATCACCAGTATTCATCACAGTCCAGACATTGGTTTTGGTTGATGGTTGCGCTTACCAGCGTCGTTCGAAGCGTTTGCGCAACAACACCGCGAACGCGTTCATCGCAATCAGGAAACACAGCAGCACCAGAATCGCCGCCGACGTGCGTTCGACGAAGGCTCGTTCCGGGCTATCCGCCCACAGGAAAATCTGCACCGGCAGCACGGCGGCCGGATCGAAGACGCCTTGAGGGATATCGACGATGAACGCGACCATCCCGATCATCAGCAGCGGCGCGCTTTCGCCAAGCGCCTGCGCCATGCCGATTATGGTCCCGGTCAGCATCCCCGGCATGGCCAGCGGCAGCACGTGCATTGTAACGGTCTGCAATGGCGACGCGCCCACGCCCAGCGCCGCCTCGCGAATCGATGGCGGCACGGATTTGAGCGCGGCACGGCTGGCAATGATGATCGTCGGCAATGTCATCAAGGTCAGCACCAGACCGCCCACCAGCGGAACGGAGCGCGGCAAGCCGAAGAAATTGATGAATACCGCAAGGCCGAGCAAGCCGAACACAATCGACGGAACCGCCGCCAGATTGTTGATATTGACTTCGATGATGTCGGTCCAGCGGTTCTGCGGAGCGAATTCCTCGAGATAGACTGCCGCAGCCACCCCCAACGGGAACGACAGTAACAGAGTGACCAGCAGCGTGTAGAAAGAGCCGACGACAGCACCCCAGATTCCGGCGCTCTCGGGCTCGCGCGAGTCGCCTTTGGTGAAGAAATCGGTGTTGAACCGCTTCTCGAGGCGCCCGTCCGCCTGCAACTGATCGATCCAGCCCAACTGGTTGTCCGACAGACGCCGCTGGTCTTCCGGCCCGCTGCGCTCGATGTGCCCCTTCATCAGCATATCGACATCGTCATCTGCCGGGACCCAGAGTGTGAGCGTCTTGCCGACAAGGTCGGGGGCCGCCATGACCGTTTCGCGCAAATCATAGACTGCGCCGCGTCCGACCAGCGCACTGAGCGCCCTCACGTCACCTCTGGATTCGACCTCGGGAAACAGGCTGCGAATGCCGTCCCTGACGATCGCACCGTAATCGGCACTGGATAGGTCCTCGGCAGAGGGCGCGGCGTCTGCGCTGAAAACAGCCGGATCGAGATAGAAGTCGAGGTTGATCTTTGTCTGGGCAAACGCCGTGTAGGCGTTGCCGATGATGGTGACGAACAGGATTGCGAGAAACAGCAGCCCGCAGGTAATTGCGACTATGCCGTAGAGCTTGAATCGCATCTCGGCGGCCTTGCGCCGGCGCATGCCCGCCCGAATGATGTCGATCGGTTTCGGGGCGCTCGCGGCAGATGTTTCGGGGGTGTCCATTTCTGATTATTCGTACTGTTCCCGGTACTTGCGCACAATATACAAGGCAATGATGTTCAGAAACAACGTGACGACGAACAGGACCAGACCGAGCGCAAAGGCGGCGAGCGTTTTCGGCGAGTCGAATTCCTGATCACCGACGAGCAGGGTCACGATCTGGACTGTGACCGTTGTGACCGCCTCCAGCGGGTTGGCGGTCAGGTTGGCGGCAAGGCCGGCAGCCATCACGACAATCATGGTCTCACCGATGGCGCGCGATACCGCCAGCAGAACGCCGCCGACAATGCCGGGAAGCGCCGCCGGAAAAATCACCCGCTTGATCGTTTCCGAACGCGTTGCGCCGATCCCGTACGAGCCGTCACGCATTGCCTGCGGAACCGCGTTGATCACGTCGTCGGACAAGGACGACACGAACGGAATAATCATGATGCCCATGACGAGCCCCGCGGCGAGGGCACTCTCCGAGGCGACGTCAAGCCCCAGCAGGCCGCCGGTGTCGCGAATGAAGGGCGCTACGGTGAGGGCTGCAAAAAACCCGTAAACAACAGTCGGCACCCCCGCCAGGATCTCCAGCAAAGGCTTGGCAATAGTCCGAAAGCGCAGACTGGCGTATTCGGACAGGTAGATCGCCGACATCAACCCGATCGGAACCGCAACCAGCATGGCAATGAAGGCGATGAGCATCGTGCCGGCAAACAGCGGCACCGCGCCGAAAG
>LJTS01000033.1 GCA_001304425.1 Betaproteobacteria bacterium SG8_40 | reverse complement strand
CGCGCCGGCCGCACTTCGACCGGCACCTGGTAGTTGGCACCGCCAACCCGCCGGGATTTGACCTCCACCATCGGGCGCACGTTCTGTAACGCGTTCGAGAAAACCTCGACCGGGTCGCTGCCGCCTTTCTTGGCAATGTGGTCGAACGCGCCATAGACGATGCGCTCGGCAACCGATTTCTTGCCGCGCGTCATGATCACGTTCATGAACTTGGCCACTTCCTCGTTGTGGAACTTGGGGTCCGGCAGCGTCTCGCGCTTCGGTACTTCTCTACGTCTCGGCATATTTCCTCGTCAAACTCCGGTTACACGGCGCGCAAATCAGCCAGCCTTGGCCCGTTTGGCACCATATTTGGACCGCGATTTCTTCCTGTCCTTGACACCCTGGGTATCCAGACTGCCGCGAACAATGTGATACCGAACGCCAGGCAAGTCCTTCACACGGCCGCCGCGAATCAGCACGACCGAGTGCTCCTGAAGGTTGTGCCCTTCGCCGCCGATGTAGCTGATCACTTCGAAGCCATTGGTCAGACGCACCTTGGCGACTTTTCTCAATGCCGAGTTCGGCTTCTTCGGCGTTGTCGTGTAAACGCGCGTACAGACCCCGCGCTTGGCCGGAGACCCGGCAAGCGCCGGAACCTTGCTCTTCATCTCCGGGACGGAGCGTCCCTTACGCACTAACTGATTGATCGTTGGCATTTTTTTGGATCCCTAAAAAATCTGGGACGGCGTTTCCGCCGTCCCGGACCGGTATCTTGCAAGCTGTGCCGACCGTTGCGGGGTTACAGCCGCAACGGGGGCAAAAAAAGACGCAAGATTCTATGGTTAGCACATCATGGTGTCAAGCAACCTGTTCGTCTCCGGAGGCACCTTCCACCGGGGCCTCTTCGCTCTCACCGAAGATGCCCTCTTCGGAAAACACATCCGACTCGCCCTGAACCTTGCGGTTGCGGTGATAGGCCAGACCGGTTCCCGCCGGAATCAACCTGCCGACGATGACGTTCTCCTTGAGACCACGCAGATCGTCCTTCTTGCCCATGATGGCGGCCTCGGTGAGCACCCGGGTCGTTTCCTGGAAAGATGCGGCCGATATGAAGGAGTCGGTCGACAGCGATGCCTTGGTGATTCCAAGCAGCATGTAGTCGTAAGTTGCCGGCTTCTTGTCCTCGGCGGCGAGGCTGTCGTTGACCTCCAGCACTTCCGATCGCTCGACCTGCTCGCCCTGGATGAAGTTCGAGTCCCCGGCATCGGCAATGGTGACCCTGCGCAACATCTGGCGAACAATGACCTCGATGTGCTTGTCATTGATCTTCACACCTTGCAGCCGGTAAACGTCCTGGACCTCGTCGATGATGTAACGCGCCAGCGCTTCAACACCGAGCAGACGCAGGATGTCATGCGGATCGGAGGGCCCGTCGACGATCATTTCGCCGGCGTTGACCACCTGGCCATCGTGCACCAGAACGTGTTTGTCCTTCGGGATCAGAAACTCGTGGGAAACGCCATCCAGGTCGGTAATGACTAGGCGCTGCTTGCCCTTGGTGTCCTTTCCGAACGACACGGTACCCGTGACCGCCGCGAGCACGCCGGCATCCTTCGGCGAGCGCGCCTCGAAGAGTTCGGCAACGCGCGGCAGACCACCGGTAATGTCGCGTGTCTTCGATGTTTCCTGCGGAATGCGCGCCAGCACTTCACCCACGCCCACGTCCTGACCATCCTTGACGGTGATCACCGAGTGGATCGGGAAAGTGATATTCACTGGTGTTTCAGTGCCCGCGATCTTCGCTTCCACGCCGTCCTCGTCGATGAGCTTCACGCTCGGGCGCAGCCCCTTGGTCTGGGCGACACCGCGGCGTTTCGGATCAATGACAACGAGCGTGGCAAGACCGGTGACCTCGTCGATCTGGCGGGCGACGGTCGTGCCTTCCTCGACATTCTCGAACTTCACCCGGCCGGCATACTCGGTGATGATGGGGCGGGTATGCGGATCCCAGCTCGCCAGTACCTTGCCAGCCTTGACGGTGGCGCCATCGGTCATGTTGAGCATCGCGCCATACGGCACCTTGTGGCGCTCGCGCTCGCGACCAAGATCATCGGCAATGACGATCTCGCCTGAACGCGAAATGACAACCTGCTCCCCGCGGGCATTGGTGACATAGCGCATCTGCGGCGAGAACCGGACGGTGCCATTGGACTTCGACTCGATCTGGCTCGCTACCGCAGTACGTGAAGCGGCACCACCGATGTGGAAGGTCCGCATCGTGAGCTGCGTTCCGGGTTCGCCAATCGACTGCGCGGCAATCACGCCGACCGCTTCACCCGTATTGACCATCGTGCCACGGCCCAGATCGCGGCCATAACACCTGGAGCAGAGCCCGTAACGGGTTTCGCAGGTCAAAGGCGTTCTGACCTTGACTTCATCGATGCCGAGCGCCTCAATCCGGTCCACCGCCTCCTCATCCAGCAAGCCGGTGGCCTCGACCAGTACCGAGCCGTCTTCGGGGTTAATCACATCGTTCGCGGCGACACGACCCAGAATGCGGTCACGCAAGGGCTCGATCACCTCACCGCCTTCGATCAGCGCCTTCATGGTGAAACCCTCGACGGTTCCGCAATCATCTTCCACAACAACCAGGTCCTGGGTAACGTCCACCAGGCGGCGCGTCAGGTAACCCGAGTTGGCCGTCTTCAACGCAGTATCGGCAAGGCCCTTGCGAGCGCCGTGCGTCGAGATGAAGTACTGCAGCACGTTCAGACCCTCGCGGAAGTTCGCGGTAATCGGCGTTTCGATAATCGAGCCGTCCGGCTTGGCCATCAGGCCACGCATGCCCGCCAGCTGGCGAATCTGTGCCGCCGAACCACGCGCACCCGAATCAGCCATCATGTATATCGAATTGAACGACTCCTGCATGACCTCGGCGCCCTTCTTGTCCTTCAACGGCACCCAGTCGCCCTGCTTCTCGTCCCACTTGCGTACCGGCTCCTTGCCAAGCCGTTCCATCATCGCCTTGGCGACGAGATCGCCAGCACGGCCCCAGATGTCGACCACCTTGTTGTAACGCTCGCCCTGGGTGACCAGGCCCGAGGTGTACTGGGACTCGATATCCTTTACTTCTTCCTCGGCCGCAGCAATCAACGTTTCCTTCTCTTCCGGGATTTCCATGTCCTTCACGGCGAACGACAGGCCGGCGCGGGTCGCATAGCTGAACCCGGTGTACATGAGCTTGTCGGCGAATATCACCGTCTCGCGCAGCCCGCAAACGCGGAAGCTGGCGTTGATCAGGCGCGAAATTTCCTTCTTCTTCAGCGCCTTGTTAATGATCGAGAAGGGCAAGCCCGCCGGCAGGATCTCTGACAGCAAGGCACGGCCGACTGTCGTTTCCTGACGCACGATGCTTGTCTGGATTTCTCCGTCGGGGCCGGCAATGCGTTCGGGCAGTCGCACCAGGCAGCCTGCCTGCAGATCCACCTGACCGTTGTCGTACGCGCGCTGTACCTCCTTGACATCGCTGAAGGCCATGCCCTCGCCGCGCGCCCCGACTTTTTGCCGCGTCATGTAATAAAGGCCCAGCACGATGTCCTGCGACGGAACAATAATCGGCTCGCCGTTGGCGGGCGAGAGGATATTGTTCGACGACAGCATGAGCGTGCGCGCTTCCATCTGCGCCTCGAGCGACAGGGGTACGTGAACCGCCATCTGGTCGCCGTCAAAGTCGGCGTTGAACGCCGCGCAGACAAGCGGGTGCAACTGTATCGCCTTGCCTTCGATCAACACCGGCTCGAACGCCTGGATGCCGAGACGGTGCAAGGTCGGCGCCCGGTTGAGCATCACCGGGTGCTCGCGAATGACATCCTCGAGAATGTCCCAGACTTCCGGCACTTCCTGCTCGACCAGCCGCTTGGCCGCCTTGATGGTGGTTGCCAGCCCCAACACTTCCAGCTTGTGGAAGATGAACGGCTTGAACAGTTCGAGAGCCATCTTTTTCGGCAAACCGCATTGGTGCAGACGCAACTGCGGACCGACGACGATCACCGAACGGCCGGAATAGTCAACGCGCTTGCCCAGCAGGTTCTGGCGGAATCGGCCGCCCTTGCCCTTGATCATGTCGGCCAGCGACTTGAGCGGGCGCTTGTTGGCGCCGGTCATCGCCTTGCCGCGACGTCCGTTGTCGAGCAGCGAGTCCACCGCCTCCTGCAGCATCCGCTTCTCGTTGCGCACGATGATTTCGGGCGCTTTCAACTCGAGCAGACGCTTCAGACGGTTGTTGCGATTGATCACCCGGCGATAGAGATCGTTCAGGTCCGAAGTCGCGAAGCGCCCGCCATCGAGCGGCACCAACGGGCGCAGATCGGGCGGCAGCACCGGCAGCACTTCCATGATCATCCACTCGGGCTTGATGCCGGACTTGTGGAAAGCCTCGAGGACCTTGAGGCGTTTCGCAATCTTCTTGATCTTGGTTTCCGAGTCGGTCGCATCGAGTTCCGCACGCAGCTTCTCGATCTCGCCATTCAGGTCGAGCTTGCGCAGCAGTTCGCGCACGCCTTCGGCACCCATCACCGCGGAAAACTCGTCACCGAACTCTTCCACTTTTTCGAGGTAGTTGTCCTCGGACAGCAGTTCACCGCGCTTGAGCGGCGTCATCCCGGGATGGGTGACGACGTAAGCCTCGAAGTAAAGCACCCGCTCGATGTCGCGCAGCGGGATGTCGAGCACCATGCCAAGGCGCGAAGGCAACGACTTGAGGAACCAGATGTGCGCAACCGGCGAAGCCAGTTCGATATGCGCCATACGCTCGCGGCGCACTTTCGACAACGTGACCTCGACGCCGCACTTTTCACAAATGACGCCGCGATGCTTGAGGCGCTTGTACTTCCCGCACAGGCACTCATAGTCCTTGACCGGCCCGAAGATCTTGGCGCAGAAAAGGCCGTCGCGCTCCGGTTTGAACGTGCGGTAGTTGATCGTCTCCGGCTTTCTCACCTCGCCATACGACCACGAGCGAATCTTGTCCGGAGACGCGAGTCCGATACGGATGGCATCGAACTCTTCCTCCTGTGTGACCTGTTTGAATAGATCGAGCAATGCTTTCATTGTCTGCTCCTTGAATTGCGTGTTCAGTTAGTCCGTGGGCTCTAGCTTGGGCCGGATCAGCGGCGCTCGAGATCGATGTCGATCACCAGCGAGCGTATTTCCTTCACCAGCACGTTGAACGATTCCGGCATGCCGGCGTCGATCTTGTGCTCGCCCTTGACGATGTTTTCGTACACCTTGGTACGTCCCGACACGTCGTCGGACTTGACTGTAAGCATCTCCTGCAGCGTGTAGGAGGCGCCATATGCCTCCAGCGCCCACACTTCCATCTCGCCGAATCGCTGGCCACCGAACTGCGCCTTGCCCCCGAGCGGCTGCTGGGTGACGAGGGAGTACGGGCCGGTGGACCGCGCGTGCATCTTGTCATCGACCAGGTGATGCAGCTTCAGAACGTGCATGTAACCGACCGTCACCGGCTGATCGAATGGCTCACCGTTGCGCCCGTCGATCAGCTTGATCTGACCGCTGCTGGGCAACCCGGCGAGTTCGAGCATGGTTTTGATCTCGCTCTCATGCGCTCCGTCGAACACCGGTGTCGCGAACGGCACGCCGTCCTTGAGCTTGTGGCACAACTCGGCCACTTCCTCGTCGCTCAGTTGGTCGATGTTCTCGAGCTTGCCGCTGGAGTTGTAGATCAGTGTCAGCGCCTTGCGCAGATCGGCCACATTGGACTGCAGCTTGATCATGTCGCCAATCCGGTTGCCAAGGCCCTTCGCGGCCCAGCCAAGGTGCGTTTCCAGAATCTGGCCCACATTCATACGCGACGGCACGCCGAGCGGATTGAGCACGATGTCCATCGGCGTTCCGTCCGCCATGTGCGGCATGTCCTCGATCGGCACGATCTTGGAAATAACGCCCTTGTTTCCGTGCCGTCCGGCCATCTTGTCACCCGGCTGCAGTCTGCGTTTGACGGCCAGGTAAACCTTCACCATCTTTTGCACGCCCGGCGGCAGTTCGTCGCCCGAGGTCAGCTTTTTCTTCTTCTCGGAGAACATGGCATCGAAGCTCACCCGCGCTTTCTCAAGAATGTCGCGCAGTTGCTCGAGCTGTTTGGCCGCGTCTTCGTTACCGAGGCGAATATCGAACCACTCGTACGGCGACATCTCTTCGAGGTAGCCCTTGGTTATCTTCGCGCCCTTGGCAAGCTTGTGGGGGCCACCGTTGGCAACCTTGCCAACGAGCAATCGCTCGATACGCCCGAAAGCGTCGGTCTCGACGATACGCATCTGGTCGGTCAGATCCTGCCGATAGCGTTTGAGTTCGTCGTCGATGATGGTCTGCGCACGCTTGTCACGCTCGATGCCTTCGCGCGTGAACACCTGCACGTCGATCACCGTGCCGGACATGCCTGACGGAACCCGCAACGAGGTGTCCTTCACATCGGAGGCTTTTTCTCCGAAGATCGCCCGCAGCAGTTTCTCTTCCGGCGTGAGCTGGGTCTCGCCTTTTGGCGTGACTTTGCCGACCAACACGTCGCCCGCCTCGACCTCGGCGCCGATATAGACGATACCGGCTTCATCGAGACGCCCGAGCTGGGCCTCGGACAGGTTGGAAATGTCCCGGGTAATTTCTTCCGGTCCGAGTTTCGTGTCACGCGCCACGACTGACAACTCCTCGATATGGATCGAGGTGAAGCGGTCTTCCGCGACCACCCGCTCGGAGATCAATATCGAATCCTCGAAGTTGTAGCCGTTCCACGGCATGAAGGCCACCAGCAGGTTCTGCCCCAGCGCGAGCTCGCCCATATCGGTCGAAGCCCCGTCGGCAACGACGTCCCCTCGCGCAATGACGTCGCCCGGCTTGACGATCGGGCGCTGGTTGATGTTGGTGTTCTGGTTGGAGCGGGTGTACTTCACAAGGTTGTAAATATCAACGCCGACCTCGTCCGCAGACGTTTCGTCGTCGTTGACGCGAACCACGATGCGCGACGCATCCACATAGTCGACCGTGCCACCGCGCAATGCCTGCACCGCAGTGCCCGAGTCGACGGCAACGGTGCGCTCGATGCCGGTACCGACCAGTGCTTTTTCCGCACGCAGGCATGGCACGGCCTGGCGCTGCATGTTCGAACCCATCAAGGCGCGGTTGGCGTCATCGTGCTCGAGGAACGGAATCAGCGAAGCGGCTACCGACACGATCTGTGACGGGGCAACGTCCATGAACTGGACGCGCTCGGCCGGCATCAGGCTGAATTCATTCCGGTAACGGCAGGAGACGATCTCGTCGATGAGTTTGCCCTTGTTATCGACTGCCGCATTGGCCTGCGCGATCACGTACTGCCCTTCATCGATGGCAGAAAGAAAGTCGATGTCGTCAGTGACCTTGCCATTGTTGACACGACGGTACGGCGTTTCGAGAAAGCCGTATTCGTTGGTACGCGCGTACAGCGCCAGCGAATTGATCAGGCCGATGTTCGGGCCTTCCGGCGTCTCGATCGGGCAGACCCGGCCGTAGTGGGTCGGATGCACGTCGCGAACCTCGAAGCCGGCGCGCTCGCGCGTCAGACCGCCCGGGCCCAACGCCGAAACGCGGCGCTTGTGTGTGATCTCCGAGAGCGGATTGGTTTGGTCCATGAATTGCGACAGTTGCGAGGAACCGAAGAACTCGCGCACCGCGGCCGACACGGGTTTGGCGTTGATCAGGTCATGCGGCATCAGGTTTTCCGACTCCGCCTGCGAGAGCCTCTCTCGAACCGCGCGCTCGACACGCACGAGGCCGGCGCGGAACTGGTTCTCCGCCAGTTCGCCTACCGAACGCACGCGGCGATTGCCCAGATGGTCAATGTCGTCGATTTCGCCACGGCCATTGCGCAATTCCAGCAATATGCCGATGACGGCGAGAATATCCTCGTTGCTGAGCGTACTTTCCCCTTCGGTGTCGCGCTTGCCGACGCGCGCATAGAAGCTCTTCATCCATTCCGCGGCCTTTTCGTCGATCTGATCGGGATAGGCCCGGCGGTTGAACTTCATCCGCCCGACAGAAGACAGGTCGTAGCGTTCCGGGGCATAGAACAATCCATTGAACAGCGTCTTCACGGCGTCCTCGGTCGGCGGCTCGCCGGGGCGCATCATCCGGTAGATCGCGACCTGTGCAGCCAACTGGTCCGTGGTTTCATCACTGCGCAGCGTCTGGGAAATATAAGCGCCCTGATCCAGCTCGTTCACGTACAGCGTCTTGACTTCCTTGATGCCCGCTTCGGTGAGTTTGGCGAGCAACTCCTCGGTAATCTCGTCGTTGGCATTACCGATGATTTCTCCGGTCTCGGTATCGACGACATTGTGCGCAAGCACGCGCCCAATGAGAAACTCCTCTTCGACCAGCGCTTTCTTCAGGCCTGCCTGCTCCATCTCGCGCACATGCTTGACGGTGATGCGCTTGTCCTTCTGGACGATGAGCTTGCCCTGCTTGGTCTGGATGTCGAACCGGGCGGTTTCACCGCGCATGCGCTCGGGTTCCAGTTCGAACTCGATGCCTTTCTTGATGAAATGGAAGGTATCGAACACATAAAACGTCGAGAGAATGTCCTCGACCGACATGCCGATCGCCTTCATCAGGATCGTCACCGGCAGCTTGCGGCGGCGATCGATGCGGAAATAGAGGAAATCCTTCGGGTCGAACTCAAAGTCCAGCCATGACCCGCGGTAGGGAATAATGCGCGCCGAGAACAACAATTTGCCCGACGAGTGCGTCTTGCCGCGATCGTGCTCGAAGAACACGCCCGGCGAGCGATGCAACTGCGATACGATGACGCGCTCGGTTCCATTGATGACGAACGAACCTGTCGGCGTCATGAGGGGAATCTCCCCCATGTAGACTTCCTGCTCCTTGGCTTCCTTTACTGTCGGTTTCGCGGCTTCCTTGTCCATGATGGTCAGCCGGACCTTGGCGCGCAGCGGCGCGGCATAGGTAAGCCCGCGTTGCTGGCACTCCTTGACGTCGAACGGAGGGTCGCCAAGCTGGTAGCTGACAAACTCCAGACGGGCATTACCCGAATGACTGGAGATCGGGAAAATCGTCTGGAACGCCACCTGCAGGCCTTGCGCCTTGCGCTCGTCAGGCCCGGTATCGGCCTGGAGGAAGGAGGCGAAAGATTGCAGTTGGGTCGCCAGCAAATAAGGTACCGGCAAAACACTCTCGCGCTTTGCGAAACTCTTGCGAATGCGTTTTTTCTCAGTAAAGGAATAAGCCATAGCATCTCCGAATCACGACGGGCAACGTGCCTGCCCTTGGTGCTCACCGACTGGTGATAAATGGCCTGGTGGTTGGCCTCTACCAACCGCTGGCTGACGACCCGGGAGAACCCCAAGTCCGACCAAACCTGTCCCTTGCAGTCGCTTCAAAGGACAAAGAGGAACCTGCTAGACGGTTTCTCTTTGACCTCTGATCGACAATCATTGCGCGGGGGGAGCGGGCAACCGGAGTATTCCGCCACCCCCCGCAACAAAGTCCTGATTTACTTCACTTCAACCGTGGCGCCGGCTTCTTCAAGCTGCTTCTTGACGTCTTCGGCTTCCTGCTTGGATACGCCTTCCTTGACCGGCTTGGGCGCACCGTCAACCAGGTCCTTGGCTTCCTTCAGGCCAAGCGCCGTAATCGCGCGCACCGCCTTGATGACACTGACCTTGTTGTCGCCGATACCGGCCAGCACTACCGTGAATTCGGTTTGCTCTTCGCCCGCAGCGGCGGCCCCGCCACCAGCAGCCGGTGCAGCAACCGCCACCGCAGCAGCGGCAGCAGACACACCGAATTTATCTTCCATCTCCTTGATGAGCTCGGAAAGCTCGAGGACGCTCATGCTCGAAATCGCGTCCAGAATTTCAGCTTTGGCAACAGCCATTTTCAAATCTCCTGAATATCGAATGAATTACGATCGAAAAGCCTTATGCGGCCTGCTTCTCTTTGTCATCCCTGACCGCCGCAAGCGTGCGCACGAACTTGCCCGGCACTTCATTGAGTGTCTGAACAAATTTCGCGATCGGTGCCTGCATCGTGCCCAACAGTTTTGCGAGAAGTTCTTCACGGCTCGGCATGGTGGCCAGCCTGGCGACATCCGCACGGGACATCACCTGGTCCGCCATCGCGCCAGCCTTGATTACGAACTTCTCGTTATTCTTTGCAAACTCGTTGAGTACTTTCGCGACCGCTACCGGGTCATCCGAAATACCGTAGGCAAGCGGACCGACCATTTGGTCGCCCAGCTTCTCGAACGGCGTGCCGGCTACAGCGCGACGAGCCAGGGTATTCTTGAGAACGCGAAGGTACACGCCGTTGTCACGGGCATTCACCCGCAACTTCGTCATCTCCTCCACCGCAAGGCCACGGTACTCGGCAAGCACTACCGCCTGAGCATTGGTAAGTTTGTCACTCACCTCGGCTACGACCGCTTTCTTTTCCTCTAGATTGAGACTCAAGGTCTACCCTCCTGAAGTTTCAAAACGGGCCTCGCGCCAAGCGCGAAACCCACCCGTTTCATAGCGGCCTTCGATCCAGGAGCTAACGGAGCCGCGCCAATGACTGCCACGCGATCCGGTCGCTGTGATGCCTGTTTCTTGGTTACGCTATCTGCGTAGGACGACACACAAACTGCTGCGTCGATTAAACCCGTTTCAGGCTCCTACGGTCTTTGACAGCCCTGGCCCGCCCAGAAAAGCGGCCGACCAGGCCCCAAAGTTCTTTCACACAAATTCGATCGGCTGATCCGACCCGTTACGATGCCAGGCTCGCCTGGTCAATCCTTAGCCCCGGCCCCATCGTGCTCGAAACAGAAATCTTCTTCAGATAAATGCCTTTTGACGACGCAGGCTTCGCTTTGTTCAACGCCTCGATCAAGGCCTTGAAATTCTCCGCCAGCGCATCTTCGGCGAAAGAAGCCCTGCCGATGGAACAATGAATGATCCCCGCCTTGTCGGTGCGGTATTGCACCTGGCCGGCCTTGGCATTCTTCACGGCCTCGGCGACGTTCGGCGTCACTGTCCCGACCTTCGGGTTCGGCATCAGGCCACGCGGGCCGAGGATCTGTCCCAGCTGGCCGACGATACGCATCGCATCCGGCGTCGCAATCGCGACATCGAACTCGATGCTGCCGCCCTTGATCTTTTCCGCGAGATCCTCGAAACCAACCAGATCGGCTCCGGCTTCTGTCGCCTCGCGCGCCTTGTCCGCCTGCGCAACCACGGCGACCCGGACGGTCTTGCCCGTCCCCTTCGGCATCACCACCGAACCGCGAACCAGTTGGTCCGATTTCTTCGCATCGATGCCCAGATTGACCGAGACATCGATCGATTCGTCGAATTTTGCAGTCGCGTTCTTCTTTGCAATCGCCAGCGCCTCTGTCAGGTCGTAAGCCTTGTTGCGATCGACATTCTCGCGCGCTGCCTTGTTGCGTTTTGAGATTTGTGCCATGTCAGAGACCCTCCACCTCAACGCCCATGCTGCGCGCACTGCCGGCAACGATCTTCATCGCTGCTTCCAGGCTTGCGGCATTCAGGTCGGGCATCTTCGCCTTGGCGATTTCCTCGACCTGGGCCCGGGTAAGCTTGCCGACCTTGTCGGTGTGCGGGCGCGGGCTGCCCTTGTCGAGCTTGATGGCCTTCTTGATCAGGACCGACGCCGGCGGCGTCTTGATGATGAACGTAAAGCTCTTGTCCGCAAAAGCCGTAATCACGACCGGCAACGGCAGACCCGGCTCGTAGCTTTGCGTCTGGGCGTTGAACGCCTTGCAGAATTCCATGATGTTCAGGCCCCGTTGGCCAAGCGCCGGTCCGATTGGCGGACTCGGGTTCGCCTTGCCTGCAGGCACCTGCAGCTTGATGAAACCAACTACTTTCTTTGCCACTTCATAACTCCTCTAAGTGTGGGTGCCAACGCACGCCGCTGGGACGCGCTCCCCGTTGTTGCAGCTGCGCCTGTCCGGCGCTCGCCTGCCGCGGGATGATTCATCCGGGCAGACCGGATCCGCTACACCCGATCCGGAAAACTCGACAGCCTCGCTCAGTCCTTCTCGACCTGGCTGAATTCAAGCTCGACCGGCGTTGACCGGCCGAAGATCGACACCGAAACGCGGATCTTGCTCTTCTCGTAATTGACCTCTTCCACGTTGCCATGAAAGTCGGTAAACGGGCCTTCCTTGACCCGCACGCCCTCGCCGACCTCGAAAAGAATCTTCGGCTTGGGCTTCTCAACGCCCTCCTGGATCTGATCCAGAATGTTTTGCACCTCGCGTTCGGTGATCGGCGTCGGGTGGTGAGCCGTTCCGCCAACGAAACCGGTGACTTTCGGGGTGTTCTTCACTAAATGCCAGCTGTCATCGGTCATCTCCATCTCGACCAGGACATAGCCGGGGAAAAACTTGCGCTCGCTGATCGCCTTCTGCCCGCTTTTCATCTCGACGACCTCTTCGACCGGCACCAGGATCTGGCCAAACTTGTCTTGCATGCCACCGCGCTCGATGCGCTCGAGCAAAGCGCGTTTGACGCTTTTCTCAAAGCCGGAATAGGCATGAACCACGTACCATTTCTTGGCCATCACGCCTCCACGCCCATCAGTACCCGGATGATCGACGCCAGAATCCAGTCAACACCCCACAGAAAAACCGCCATCACGAAAACGAAGGCCAGAACGAGCCCGGTACTTTGTATCGTTTCCTTGCGCGTGGGCCATACCACTTTCTTGAGTTCGATCCACGACTCGCGCACGTATGCAGCGAACGTCTTGCCGGTCCCACTGGTCAGCGCCACCAACGCGGCAATGATCAGCGAGGCGATAAACGCCCCGACCCGCACTACCTGGGGCATTTCTGCCAGCAGATAGAACCCGGATATGCCGACTGCAATGATCAGCAATGCCAGGAATAACTTGATTTTGTCTAACATCCGGCGTTTCTTCGCATTCGCGCCCCAGGACACCCGCAACCGGGATTGCGCTTACCCGATGTGGCAGGCCAGGAGGGTCTCGA
>LJTS01000032.1 GCA_001304425.1 Betaproteobacteria bacterium SG8_40 | reverse complement strand
CGCCGCGGGTGAAACGCCTATTGTCGCTGCCGACGGACGCGCTCTCGCAAGGGCAGTACGGGTGGCTGGCCAGGTCGAGCCGATCTTCGTCGATGAAATCAGTGAACTGCCGGCCGCGATCGCGAAAGTTGTTCAAGCAGACGATGTCGTCGTGACGATGGGCGCCGGATCAATCGGTCTGGTGCCGGCTGCCGTGAGCAAGGCTGAACCGGTGAAGTGTTGAACATGAACCTGGCTGAGAGCATACCGAAGGAGGCACTTGGGTTGCGGGGCGTGCTGCGAAACGATGAACCAATGCGGCGTCACACGAGTTGGCGGGTCGGCGGGCCGGCCGACCAGTGTTATACCAGTGTTATACGCCGGCGGATCTTGCCGACCTGTCGGTGTTCCTGCGCAACTTGCCTGCCGGCGAGCCGATAACCTTCGTCGGCCTCGGCAGCAATTTGCTGGTCCGCGACGGCGGCATTCGCGGCTCCGTTATTTTTACCCACTCCGCCCTTGTGAGGCTGGAGCTCGTCGAGCGCGAAAGCCGAACGGAGATATTCGCAGAGACTGGCGTGGCGAGTCCGAAAGTGTCGCGGTTCGCGGCGATGCACGGCTATGAGGGCGGCGAGTTTCTGACCGGAATCCCGGGAACGATTGGTGGCGCGCTGGCAATGAACGCGGGCTGTTACGGCAGCGAAACCTGGGACATCGTGACACAGGTCCTGACAATCGACCGGGTCGGCCAACTTCGTGAACGACGCCACGCGGACTACCGAATCGGATACAGAAGCGTGACGCCGCTGTTCGAGGGGGACGAGTACTTTGTTGGCGCCTGGCTGTGCCTGCAACAGGGTGACGGTGAGCGTTCGCGCAAGAAGATCAAGAATCTGCTGCAAAAGCGCATCGCGGCCCAGCCGCTACAGATACCCAACGCCGGTTCGGTTTTCCGTAACCCGCCGGGAGATTACGCTGCGCGACTGATTGAACATTGCGGCCTGAAAGGCGCGCGGCGGGGCAATGCGATGGTTTCGCCCAAGCATGCCAACTTCATTGTGAATGCCGGGGGGGCGAGCGCTGCAGATATTGAATCGTTGATTGACCATGTTCACGCAACGGTGCTGAAGGAATGTGGCATCGATTTGCAGCGTGAAGTACGCATCATCGGTGAGGCGGCTCGATGACCGGGCGCGATGCCGGCAAGGTGGCCGTGTTGCTCGGTGGCAGATCCTCCGAGCGTGAAGTGTCCCTGATGTCGGGCACCGCGGTGCTCGAGGCGCTCAAGCGCCAGGGGGTGGATGCGCACGCATTCGATACCGGCGAGCGTAGCCTGTCAGAGCTTGCCGCCGGGCATTTCGACCGGGCTTTTGTAATTCTGCATGGCCGTTATGGCGAAGACGGAACGGTGCAAGGCGCTTTGGATTTGATGGGCATTCCTTATACGGGCAGCGGCGTTCTGGCGTGCGCGCTGGCAATGGACAAATGGCGAACCAAGTTGATATGGAAGGCCGTTGGCATTCCGACGCCGCGTTTCGAAATGTTGTCCGAAGATTCCGATTTCGAGGCGTGCGTACGGGCGCTCGGTTTGCCGTTGATCGTGAAGCCGGCACGCGAGGGCTCCACCATCGGTCTGACCAAGGTAACCGAAGCGAGCGGGCTAAAAGACGCCTACCTCGAGGCGGCCAAGTACGACTCACTAGTGCTCGCCGAGGAGTTCGTCGACGGCCCCGAACTGACTGCGGCCATACTCGGGAACCAATCGCTGCCATTGGTCCGGATCGAGGCGCCGGGACACAAATACGATTACCACGCCAAGTATTTTTCCGACGAAACGAAGTATTTCTGTCCGTCAGGGATTGATGCGGCGTTGGAGCAAAGAATCAGCCATCTTTGTGCCGAAGCGTACCGCGCGATCGGATGCAGCGGCTGGGGGCGGGTAGACGTGATGGTCGATGCTAACGGCGAGCCTTGGATTCTGGAGGTGAATACCGTTCCCGGCATGACCGCGCACAGCCTGGTGCCGATGGCGGCCAAAGCGGCCGGGATGTCCTTCGATGCACTGGTAATGCGGATTCTGGAGGGCGCGCGTGTGGAATAACGTGAAAGCCCTGACGCGCGCATCGAATGCAGCGTTCGCTCTCGCCATCGTCATGCTGCTTGGCGGCGTTGTCTGGCGCCTTGTACACCTGGACGTGTTTTCCGTTCGTACGATAGACGTCCTCGGGAATGTCACGCACGTCACGCGCGAGCAGGTGCAGACGATCGCCGGCAACCAGCTGCGTGGAACGTTCTTCACGGTTGATCTGCGCGGAGCGCAAGCAGCCTTCGAGAAGTTGCCATGGGTTCGTCGCGTCGATGTACGCCGTCGCTGGCCCGACCGGCTTGAAGTGGTCGTCGAGGAGCATCGTGAGCTGGCACGCTGGGGCAGCACCGCGCTGGTCAATACGAGCGGTGAAGTGTTTGAGGGTGCGAGCGACCAGCGATTGCCCTTGCTGGAAGGTCCGGCCGGGACGAACGTCGAAGTCACCCGCAACTACCTTCGTTTCAATGAATCGCTTGCGCGCATCGGGCGTGA
Organism: Betaproteobacteria bacterium SG8_40; assembly: GCA_001304425.1. GTDB lineage: Bacteria > Pseudomonadota > Gammaproteobacteria > Burkholderiales > Eutrophovitaceae > SG8-40. Next base: position 21,600 of record LJTS01000032.1, on the reverse strand, counting down.
GGTCAGGAAGGTTCGGCTGTCGGAGCGGCGTGCGTGGCGTCTGGACCTGGATGACGGCACGGCCATTGAGTTGGGGCGACATGGCGTGGTCGAGCGGCTGAGCAATTTCGTGTCGGCATGCGTTACGTCAACGGCTTCGCGGTGCGGGTGGAAGACAACAAACGGGGTGATAAACGGGCATGAAACCTGTCGAATGGAATCGGGGAGTACCGCGAGCGAAGGCACGTGAGAGCAAGAACCTCATTGTCGCGCTCGACATCGGGACCTCAAAGATTGCGGCAATTGTCGCTGAGCTCCGCTCAGAGGGCGGATTCGAGGTGATCGGCATGGGCAGTGCGCCGTCACGGGGACTGAAGAAAGGCGTTGTCGTCAACATCGAGTCGACGGTGAATGCCATCCAGCGCGCGCTCGAAGAGGCCGAGTTGATGGCCGATTGCAAGATTCGCGAAGTCTGGACGGGGATTGCGGGCAGTCATATCCGCAGTTTCAACTCTCATGGCATGGTGGCGATCAAGGATCTCGAAGTCGCGCAGAGTGATGTCGACCGCGTGGTGGAAACGGCACGAGCGATTCCCATCCCGACCGATCAGCAGATTCTCCATGTACTCAACCAGGAGTTCGTGATTGACGGACAGGAGGATGTGCGCGAGCCGATCGCGATGTCCGGCGTGCGGCTTGAAGTCAAAGTGCACATTGTCACCGGGGCCGTCTCGGCCGCACAGAACATCATGAAGTGCGTGCGCCGCTGCGGGCTGGAGGTCAATGACCTCATTCTGCAACCGCTTGCTTCATCGATGGCGGTTCTGTCGGAAGACGAGAAAGATCTCGGCGTTTGTCTTCTGGATATCGGCGGAGGCACCAGCGACCTGGCGATTTTCACCCAGGGAGCCATTCGCCACACCGCGGTGATTCCCATCGCCGGCGATCAGATTACCAACGATATCGCGATGGCATTACGAACGCCGACCAAGGATGCCGAGGAAATCAAGCGCAACCACGGTTGCGCCCTCAGGGAACTGGCCGATGCCAAAGAGATGATCGAAGTTCCGGGTGTGGGAGACCGCGCTTCGAGAAAGCTGTCGCGGCAGACGCTGGCTGAAGTGATCGAGCCGCGGGTCGAGGAGTTGTATTCGCTGGTGCAGGCCGAGCTGCGCCGCAGCGGATTCGAGGAATTGCTTTCCTCCGGTGTCGTCATCACCGGAGGCAGTGGCGCGATGGAGGGCATGGTCGAATTGGGCGAGGAGGTTTTTCATATGCCCGTGCGGCTCGGCTTGCCTTCCTACTCCGAGGGTTTGTCTGAAGTGATTCGCAATCCAAGGTACTCAACGGGTGTCGGCCTGCTGATGGCGGGTGTGTCCCAACACGAGCGCCAGAAAATCGAAAAGATGCAGAACGGTTCCTTCAAACACGTTTTCGAGAGGATGAGAAAGTGGTTTGAAACAAATTTTTAGGGAATCCGGCGATGGATTCCACAACTGCAGATTCGGGTATTTACAAACCAAGGGCGCATTAGCAGAGGAGAATGGAAATGTTTGAAATCGTGGACACACAGGCACAGGAAGCTGTTATCAAGGTCATCGGTGTCGGGGGGTGCGGTGGCAACGCCGTCGACCACATGATTCAGGAGGGCGTTGAGGGCGTGGAGTTCATCTGCGCGAATACTGATGCACAAGCGCTCAAGCGCACCAAGTCGAAAACTCTTCTGCAGCTGGGTGCGGCAGTCACCAAAGGCCTTGGAGCGGGCGCCGATCCGGAGATTGGCCGCGAGTCAGCGGTTGAGGACCGTGAGCGCATCATCGAGTTGATCGAAGGTGCGGACATGCTTTTCCTTACGGCGGGTATGGGCGGCGGTACTGGCACCGGCGCGGCTCCGATTGTCGCCCAGGCAGCGCGGGAGCTTGGCATTCTGACCGTGGCGGTGGTGACCAAACCGTTTGCGTTCGAGGGCAAGCGGCAGAAGATCGCTGCGGATGGCCTCGAGGAACTTGCCTCTCATGTTGACTCGCTGATCGTGATTCCCCGCCGGTATCGCTGAAGTGATCAAGTGCCCGGGCCTCGTCAACGTGGACTTCGCCGACGTACGCACAGTGATGTCCGAAATGGGAATGGCGATGATGGGTTCTTCGTCGGCTGAAGGCGACAGCCGGGCACGAATTGCCGCTGAGCAAGCCGTGGCAAGCCCCTTGCTTGAAGATGTCGACCTCGCGGGTGCGCGCGGCGTGTTGGTCAATATCACCGCTGGAACGAGCTTGAAGATGCGCGAAGTTCATGAGGTCATGAATACGATCAAGGGATTCACCGCCGAGGATGCGACCGTCATTGTCGGTACGGTGATCGACGAGGCTCTCGAAAATCGCCTGCGCGTTACCATGGTGGCGACCGGCTTGGGCGGCTTCAACAACCGTAAACAGAGCAAGCCCTTGGCCGTTGTCAGGACCGGAACCGACGAAGCGCCGTTGAGCGTCAACAACTATGGCGACCTCGATGCGCCTGCTGTTATTCGCCGGCGGGGGCGCGATGCCGCAGTTCAAGCAATGAAGCAGTCCGGTGTGGATATGCTTGATATACCGGCGTTCCTGCGCAAGCAGGCCGACTAAGCATTTCTGAACGCAGCAGAACGTTGGCGAAACACTACATTTCTGGTAAGGTAATCAGCCGGTTACCGGATGGCGCGCCGCAACATGCGGCGCCGGTAAAGGAATGTGTATCGCGATCGACCATGCTGCGGTCAAATGCGTTGCATGAATTGTGTTGCGAACAGCGAGGAACGGCCGAGCCGTTTTGGTGATGATCAGACAGCGAACACTCAAGAACATTGTCCGGGCAACCGGAGTCGGTCTGCATACAGGTAAGAAGGTTTATCTTACGCTGCGTCCGGCGGCGCCCAACACCGGCATCGTATTCCGCCGTGTCGATCTTGAGCGGGTTGTCGAGATCAAGGCCGATCCCTACGCCGTCAAGGACACCCGGCTTTCGTCCTGTCTGGAAAAAAACGGCGCGCGCATTCAGACCGTAGAGCATTTGATGTCTGCGTTCGCCGGCCTCGGGGTCGACAATGTATTCGTCGATCTGAGCGACGGCGAGGTGCCGATCATGGACGGCTCGGCGTCGCCCTTCGTTTTCCTGATCCAGTCCGCAGGTATCGAAGAGCAGGCAGCGGCGAAGAAATTTATCCGGATTCTCAAGCCGGTTGAGGTCAGATCGGCTGACAAGTGGGTCAAATTTGAGCCCTTTGCGGGATTCCGGGTCGATTTCAGCATTGACTTCAAACACCCGGTGTTTGCCGAAACCAACCGGCGCGTGGTGGTCGATTTCGAGGACACGTCCTTTGTGAAAGAGGTCAGCCGTGCCAGGACCTTTGGCTTCATGCAGGACGTCGAGACCTTGCGCTCGCAGGGACTGGCCTTGGGCGGGAGTATGGATAACGCGATCGTCATGGACGAATTCCGGGTTCTCAATGCCGACGGGTTGCGTTACGAGGATGAATTTGTCAAACACAAGGCGCTCGATGCCATTGGCGACCTGTACCTGCTTGGACATCCGCTGATCGGCGCGTTTACAGCGTTCAAATCGGGCCATGCACTGAACAACCAGCTGTTGCGTTGTCTGGTCGAGCAGAAAGACGCCTGGGAGGAAGTCAGCTTCCAATCGACCAATGATGCACCGCAATTCCTGCGCATCCAGAGCCAGGCCGCCTGATGCGGGTTTTTATCAAACAATTCAGATTGTTGTGAGTTTCGCCGGTCGATGCTGATCGCGCGACTGCTGGGAGCGCTGCTGGTCATCACGCTCGGCGCGATGCTGGTGATGTTCCTTGTCACCAGGGAGCCAAGGTGGTTGCACTATTCCGGCCGTGTCCTACTGATCGGACTTGTCCTCACGCTGGTCTTCGTCGGAATCTACTTCCTCGAGCGTTTCTTGCTTGTAATCTAAGGGCGTGCCGCGGTTCGCGAGCTGGATGATCGCGCTGCGCAGATGCTCGGATTCAAGGCGGGCAGATAGGGTAAGAAGCGCTTCCCGGGCTGTATGACCGAGGAAAATTTGTTTTTTTGGCAAGGGGTTATGGTGGATTGGGACTTGCACCAAGACCCTTAATGCGTTAAGTTCGGCCTCATCATGCCGCATAACCTCGAGCAGACGCGGAGCGAGTTGGCGCAGTTTTGCAGCGGCAGCGCCGTTAGCGGCGGAAACGCTGAGCGTGCCGGAAGCAAGGCCGGTGACGGAAACCTGGGGAGCGACGCCGGCGGGCAAGGCGGCTCTCAGCGATTTTTGCAGTTGTAGCAAACGCCTGGTCTGTATCGTGAGGCCGCGCACTTCGGGCGCACTTTCGAGGATGTTTTTGATTGGTTTCGCTGACATGTTTTAACGGTGCGAAGATGCTTTTATCCCAAAAACGCCGGACCGCAACAGCGAGCGGTAGATTCTGAGGGGCTCAGATGGACATTATTCTCGTATCCGATCGGTTTGAACAAGCGCGTAGTTTCAGGCTGAGCAAGGCTCATGCGCTGTTTCTTGGGCTCTTGTTCCTGCTGATGGTTGTCTCGCTGTCCGTGCTCCTGAACTACTTCTCCTTGCGGTATGCGGTTACTCACAAGAGTCCGTACCTTCAGTCGTTGCTCGCCGCAGTCCAGGAGGAGCAAACGAAGCGTACCCAGTCCTACGTGCGCGAGAGCCTGAATACGATGGCGGCGCGTGTTGGCGAGATGCAGGCCAAACTGTTGCGCCTCGATACGCTTGGTGAGCGCTTGAGCAAGCTGGCCGGCCTCGACCCGAAAGAGTTCATGTTCGAGCAAACGCCGGCGCGCGGCGGACCTTCGCCCGAGCACGAAGCCAAGCCGCTTTCGTTTGTCGACCTTGGGGAGGAACTGGATGCCCTCGCCGGTGATCTGGATGATCGGTCCGACAAACTCGGCGCGCTGGAGTCGCGCCTGTTCCTCGATTACGCCAAGCAGCAGTTCGTTCCTACCTCCCTGCCTGTCGAAACCCGTTGGTTTTCCTCGAATTTCGGCTGGCGTATAGATCCTTTCACGGGTTTCAGCACCTTCCATGAAGGAATCGATTTCATGTCCCCCACGGGCCGCCCGATTCGTGCCGCAGGTGCTGGTGTGGTCGTGTATTCGGCAACCCATCCACAGTACGGGAACATGGTCGAGATCGATCATGGCAATGGCCTCGTGACTCGATATGCGCATGCCTCGCGACTCGACGTCAAAGTCGGAGACGTCGTCGTCATCGGTCAGAAAGTCGCAGAGGTCGGGAGCACCGGCCGTTCGACCGGACCGCATCTGCATTTTGAGGTGCGTGTGAGGGGCGCGGCGGTCAACCCGAGCAAGTATCTGCAAAAGAACTCGCAGACACCGCGTCTCGCGTCCCGATAGACGAGCAGACCCTCGCTTGCCGGGGCTCTTTCCGCAGGTGATGCGGTCGCCACAACGGCGCGTGGCCGTTTCAGAATTTCTTTCCTGATATCAACAAGATGCATAGAGGGCTCGAACGCCTGAATTTCCTTCGCTGGATGCCCGGGAGGTGGCCCCGTTGACGAAGGGCGTTTCTCGTTTGCCGACCCTTGCAATTGTCCTGGCGGCGGGGTTTCTCGGTGCCGCCGGTCCTGTGCAGGCGATGGAGTGCGGCGCGAGTCCCTCGTTCGCTCCGTCCAGGGAAACGATCACGATCAAGGCGGTTGGCGATATTGTCCTGGGGTCAACGTGGCCAAAGGATCGTATCCCGGTGGATGTCGAACCTCGCTTCTTTGCCGGCGTTGCGAAGCAGCTATCGGGCGGAGATATCGTTTTCGGAAATCTCGAAGGTGCGCTGACCGATGGCGGCGAAACGACCAAGGATCCGAGCAGAGGCACGCAGTACGCGTTCAGGATGCCAACGCGTTACGCCGGAATCCTGCGTGACGCGGGCTTCAACGTGCTTGGGCTGGCGAACAATCACAGTTCCGATTTCGGGCCTGCCGGCCTGAAAGACACCCTGGATGCGATTGAATCGCACGGCATGGTCGCCGTCGGGATGCAGGACGAGATCGCATATCAGGAAATCAGGGGCATCAAGGTTGCCTGGATAGGGTTCAGCTACCTTGGCATGCACAACTCGATTCACGACCTGAACGCGCTTGTCCGGCTGGTGGCCAGAGCGAAGCAGTCGGCCAGACTTGTGATCGTGACTTTCCATGGCGGGGCCGAAGGCTCGGACGCCTTGCGGGTGCGCGATGAGGAGGAGAAATACCTTGGCGAGAACAGGGGTAACCTGGTGCGGTTTGCGCGCACCGCGGTCGAGTCCGGCGCGGATCTGGTGCTGGGACACGGCCCGCACGTGTTGCGTGGTGTCGAATGCTACTGGCAGAAGCTGATCGTTTATTCGCTGGGTAATTTTGTCGGTTATCAGGCGTTCTCTACAAAGCGAGCCGCCGCAATATCGGCCATCCTCGATGTCACTCTCGACGAGGACGGTTGGCTGAGAAGGGCGGAATTCCATCCGGTCCGGTTCACCGGCGAGCACTTGCCGGAAATCGACCGGCGGCGCCGGGCGCTATACCTGCTCAATGACCTGTCCCAGCGCCCGCCGCTCCAGATCGAGGGAAAGCTGCTGCCCGGTCCTTTTGAAGGCGATGCCGATTACCTTGCGTACCGCCGCTGGCTGAAAGCCGCTGATCTTGAGTCCCAGGTAACCGAGTAAGTTCGTCACAAGCGCGTTCGCGGTACTGACCGGCGCCGTGGTGGAGGAAGGATTCGGCGCCTGCCAACGTGTTAGACTTCCGCGATTGTCCAATACCGAAATAGCTGCAAGCCGCGGTAAATGATTCCCAACCTTCTGAAGAAAATTTTTGGCAGCCGCAACGACCGCTTGTTGCGCAAGTACTCGCAAGACGTTCGAGCCATCAATGAACTCGAACCGGCCATGCAGGCGCTGACTGACGCCGAGCTACGGGCCAAGACGGATTCCTTTCGCCAGCGAATTCGTGACGGCGAAACTCTCGACCAGGTATTGCCGGAGGCATTTGCCGTTGTCCGGGAAGCGAGCCAACGCGTACTGGGCATGCGTCATTTCGATGTTCAGCTTCTCGGCGGAATCGCGCTGCACAAGGGCAAGATTGCCGAGATGCGCACCGGGGAGGGCAAAACCCTGGTCGCAACGTTGCCCGCCTATCTGAACGCGCTCACGGAACAGGGTGTTCACGTCGTCACGGTCAACGATTACCTTGCACGCCGTGACGCCGAATGGATGGGACGCGCTTATTCGTTCCTGGGCTTGAAGGTCGGGGTGAATCTTTCCCAGATGGAGCATGGCGCCAAGCAGGAAGCGTATGCCGCCGACATCACCTATGGGACAAACAACGAATTCGGATTCGACTATTTGCGCGACAACATGGTCTTTCAGTTGTCGGAAAAGGTGCAACGCCGGTTATCGTACGCAATTGTCGACGAAGTCGACTCGATCCTGATCGATGAAGCGCGCACGCCGCTGATCATCTCCGGACAGGCCGACGACAGTACCGATCTTTACTACCGCATGAACGACGTTGCGCCGCAACTTGAGCGCTCCGCCGGAGAGGGCGAGCCTGGCGATTACCACGTCGACGAGAAAGCACATCAGGTGCTGCTCACCGAACAGGGCCACGAGCGAGCGGAACAGTTGCTTATGAAAGCCGGGCTGCTCCCGGAGAACGGCAGTCTTTACGACGCATCCAACATCGGCCTGATGCACCATCTTTATGCCGCACTGCGCGCGCATAACCTGTTTTTCCGTGATCAGCACTACGTTGTCCAGAATGGTGACATCGTGATCGTCGATGAGTTTACCGGCCGTCTCATGGCGGGGCGGCGCTGGTCGGACGGATTGCATCAGGCTGTGGAAGCCAAGGAGGGCGTCAAGATCCAGCGCGAGAACCAGACGCTGGCGTCGATAACGTTCCAGAATTATTTCCGTATCTACGAAAAACTTGCCGGCATGACCGGCACTGCGGACACCGAGGCTTACGAGTTTCAGCAAATCTACGGCCTCGAGACGGTGATCGTGCCGACCCACCGCAAGATGATCCGTGACGACCGCATGGATCAGGTGTTCAAGACCAGCAAGGAGCGTTACGGGGCGGTGCTTGAGGACATCAAGGACTGCCACGAACGGGGGCAGCCGGTACTGGTGGGAACGACGTCGATTGAGAATTCAGAGTTGATATCGAGCCAGCTCACGAAAGCGAAACTCGATCATCAGGTACTCAACGCCAAACAGCATGCCCGCGAAGCGGAGATCGTGACCCAGGCAGGACGTCCGAAGATGATCACCATCGCGACCAACATGGCAGGTCGGGGAACGGATATCGTTCTGGGCGGGAATCCCGAGCCGGAAATTGAGCGTGTCCGCAAGGACGACAAACTCACCGACGATCAGAAAAGCGAGCGCGAGAGCAGCATCCGGACCGAATGGCAGGTCTTGCACGATCAGGTTGTGGAGGCCGGCGGCTTGCATATCGTCGGCACTGAGCGGCACGAGTCAAGGCGGGTGGACAATCAGCTTCGCGGCCGGGCCGGTTCAACGCGGTTCTACCTCTCGCTCGAAGACCCCCTGCTGCGGATTTTCGCTTCCGACAGGGTGGCTGCGATCATGGATCGTTTGAAGCTTCCAGAAGGCGAGGCGATCGAGCACCCGTGGGTCACGCGGGCAATTGAAAATGCGCAACGCAAGGTCGAGGCGCGCAATTTCGACATGCGCAAGCAACTTCTCGAGTATGACGATGTTGCAAACGACCAGCGCAAGGTGATCTACCAGCAACGCAATGAGTTGCTCGAATCCGACGACGTGACCGAAACCGTGCGGTCGATGCGCGAGGGGGCCCTCGAAGCGCTCATCGTTGACTATATCCCCACCGAAACGGTCGAAGAGCAGTGGGATGTTGCGGGTCTTGAAATTGCGCTTGCCTCCGAATTCACCCTCGAACTGAACGTGAAGCAGTGGCTGGAGCAGGACGACAAGCTTGATGAAGCGTCGCTGCGCGAGCGCATCGTGGAGGAAGCCCATTCCCGCTACGAACAGAAGATAAAGGACGTGCCGCCCGAGGCCATTCGCCACTATGAGCACGCCATCATGCTGCAAACGCTGGACGGACACTGGCGTGAGCATCTGGCGGCACTCGACCATTTGCGCCAGGGAATTCATCTGCGTGGTTACGCCCAGAAGAATCCGAAACAGGAGTACAAACGCGAGGCCTTCGAGCTGTTTTCGCTGATGCTCTCGGAGATTCGCAACGAGGTCACCCGAATTCTCATGACGGTCCGCATTCGCAGCGCAGAGGAAGCAGACGAAGCCGCGGAAGAGCGCCCGGAGATGACCAACGTGCGCTATCAGCACACGGACTATGACGCCGCGCTCAAGAATGATGATCAGCCGGAAGATTCGGACAAATCGCAACCGTTTGTGCGCTCGGGCCAGAAGGTCGGGCGAAACGAGCCTTGTCCGTGCGGCTCCGGAAAGAAGTTCAAGCACTGCCACGGCCGCCTCGGTTGAGCGGGTCCGCGTGTTCGAATGCCGGTCAACCTGCCCCCTACAGATCCTGCGTCCATCCTTCCGGTTGCCGGAGTGCGTCTCGGCATCGCCGGCGCGGGGATCAGAAAAGCTGGCCGCAAGGACCTGCTGCTAATTTCCCTCGATGAGGGGACCAGGGTTGCGGGAGTGTTTACCCGTAACCGGTTCTGTGCCGCTCCTGTCACTCTTGCACGTAGCCACATTGCCTCCACTCCCGCCCGCGCGATGGTGGTCAACAGCGGTTGCGCCAATGCCGGCACAGGCGAGGACGGGTTGCTGCGCGCAAGGCAGGTTTGCGAACAAACCGGCCGTTTGCTGAATTGCGTTACCGAGGCTGTCGTGCCGTTTTCCACCGGTGTGATCATGGAGGACTTGCCGGTCGACAAGATTAACGCGGCGCTGCCGGCGTGCGTCCAGACGCTTTCCGCGAACGCCTGGTTCGATGCGGCTGAAGCGATCATGACAACGGATACAGTACCCAAGGCGGCTTCCCGAACTCTGGATGTCGGCGGTCGCCGCGTGACGGTAACCGGAATTGCCAAGGGCTCGGGGATGATACGCCCGGACATGGCAACAATGCTCTCGTTTGTCGCTACCGATGCAGCGGTCGCCGGCGACGCGCTGCAAACGATGATTGAATATGCCACGCGGAGAAGTTTCAATCGCATTACCGTCGATGGCGACACATCGACCAATGACAGCCTGATGCTCATCGCCACCGGAGCCGCGCAAACCCCCGAGGTCAGTGACGCTGATTCGGGCAATTACATCGCTTTGCGCGACGCGGTTACCGATGTGTGTGTGCAGCTTGCACAGATGGTCGTTCGCGACGGTGAAGGGGCGACCAAGTTCATCACGGTGCAGGTCGAGGGCGGGCGGGATGAAGAGGAATGCAGCATCGTCGCGTATGCGGTTGCACATTCGCCTCTCGTCAAGACTGCGTTCTATGCTTCTGATCCGAACCTGGGGAGGATTCTTGCGGCAATTGGATATGCGGGTATCGCAGATCTCGACGTTTCCACCGTGGACGTCTATCTTGACGACGTGCTGGTTGCTACAGGCGGCGGCCGCGCACAAGGGTACAGCGAAGACGATGCTCAAGCCGTTATGGATCAGACCGACATCACCGTCCGAATCCGGTTGAATCGGGGTAGCGCTACCGTGACGGTGTGGACCTGTGACCTGTCGCACGAGTACGTGACCATCAACGCGGAGTACCGGAGCTAGCAATGGCGGACTGGGAGCGAATTGTTGACAAGCTCGAGAACTTGCTGGATCGCGCCGAGCGGATTCTCCCTCAGCCGCCGGAGGCGCCGGACTGGGCGGCCGCGACGGCTTATCGCTGGCGGCGGCGGGCAAACAGCGGATTTTTGCAGCCTGTATTGCATCCTCACAAGATCAGGTTGGCTGACCTGCAGGGTGTCGCCGAGCAAAAGAAGTTGGTGGATCAGAACACGCGTCAGTTCGTGGAGGGATTCGCCGCGAACAATGTGTTGCTGACGGGTGCCAAGGGCACCGGCAAGTCGTCATTGGTCAAAGCCGTTCTCAATAAATTCTCGAGCAAGGGGCTGAGACTCATCGAGGTCGAGAAGCATGACCTGCACGACCTTCCGGATATCGTCGACCTGGTCGCCAATGCACCCTACCGTTTCGTCATCTTCTGCGACGACCTGTCCTTTGACGCGGAAGAGCCGGGGTACAAGGCGCTAAAGGTAGTGCTGGACGGTTCGATATCGGCGACATCCGACAATGTACTGATCTATGCCACGTCCAATCGCCGGCACCTCATGCCCGAATACATGCAGGAAAACCTCGAGACCAAGTATCTTGGCGAGGAAATCCATCCCGGCGAAAGCGTGGAAGAAAAAATTTCGCTCTCCGAGAGATTCGGGCTGTGGATTTCCTTCTATCCGTTCGATCAGGATGAGTATCTTGCCATCGTTGACCATTGGGTTGCCCAGTTGACTGACTCCCGGACGGCCGGTGACGAGGTGCGCCAGGAAGCGCTGCAATGGGCACTTCTGCGCGGATCGCGCAGTGGACGCGTAGCCTGGCAGTTCGCGCGCGACTGGGCGGGACGCCAGGAAATGCAGTCTGCCCGCAAACGCAAGTAGCCCTGGATTTGCCGGAAAAGATCGTTGACGTAGCTGCCGCAGTGTTGCAGCGCTCCGACGGGTCGTTTCTGCTCGCGCAGCGTCCGACAGGTAAGGTCTATGCGGGATTCTGGGAATTTCCCGGCGGCAAGATCGAACACGGAGAGACACCGTCGCAGGCCTTGCGGCGCGAACTGGAAGAAGAACTCGGCATCACCGCTCTGTGCATCTACCCGTGGCTGACGCGCGTGTTTGCCTATTCGCACGCCACCGTACGGTTGCATTTTCAGAGGGTCGTGCGGTGGCGCGGAGAGCCGCAATCGCGGGAGTCACAGGCGTTTGCGTGGCAGAGATCCGGTGAAACAAACGTCACCCCGATGCTGCCAGCCAATACTTTCGTACTCAAGGCGCTCGAATTGCCGGCGCAGTACGCCATTACCAACGCCAGCGAGCTGGGTGAACAACGGGCACTTGAACGCCTGGACGTAGCCCTTTCACGTGGCTTGAGTATGGTGCAGGTCAGGGAGAAACAACTCGGACAGGCAGCGCTGGAGAAGTTTGCGGTCGAAGTCGTGCAGCGTTGCCACGAATACGGCGCCCGGGCGATGATCAACGGCGATGTGGATCTCGCTGCCAAAGTTGGCGCCGATGGAGTTCATCTTCCCGCGGCGCAATTGATCGACGCTTCCGTGCGTCCGCCCGGCGTGCGCTGGTGTGGCGCTTCTTGCCACGACCGGCGGGAGATCGAACAGGCCGAAGCGATCGGCGTGGATTTCATTGTGCTCGGGCCGGTCAAGCGCACCGCGAGCCATCCGCGGGCGAGGCCGCTGGGATGGCCGCGTTTCCGCGAGCTTGCCTCGGGCGCATCGGTTCCGGTGTACGCGCTCGGCGGAATGCTGAGAGGCGATCTTGAAGAAGCGTGGCGGAACTCGGCGCACGGTATTGCCATGCAGCGCGGCGCCTGGCTGGACTGAAATCCGGGGATCAGGCTTTGTCGGAGGATTGAGCGCGACGCTGTTCAGGCGTCGGTGTCATCCGAAGACGAAGACTGGTTGACGTCTGCGGGAATTCGATACGATTCCGACGCCCATTGCCCCAAGTCGATCATTTTGCAGCGCTCCGAGCAGAACGGGCGGTACGGGTTACTCGTGTCCCACCGCAGCGGAGCGTCACATTGCGGGCAGTGAACGAGCGGCCCCCGGTTCTTGTCTGACGATGCGTCTTTCACAGGTTGCAAAAAGTCAGGTCGAATTCGACATCCTCTTCGCTGGTCTTGCGGTGAGAGTCGACAATGGTGGCAAAGCGAATGTTGATCGCGTACTTGTTGGCGCTGACTTCCGGAACGCACGCATAGCTGTCGTCCAGTTTCAATCTCAGCATTTGCGCGAGCCTTCCAGCCAGCATTTGCTGAAACTTGCCCTGTTCAGCGGTTTGTCGGGATGTCTTGCCGCTTTCCCTGAGTAGCCGGAGAATCAGATTCGCGCCGATGCGCATCGGTTCGAACGGTGCGAGCCATTCTTCGAGATCATGCCTGCGTTTTTCTGCAGGTGCATGCATCCAGTGGTGATATGAGGGCAAGTCGAACTCGCAAACGCCGCCGGGAATCGCCGTGCGCTGTCGGATCGCCATCAGCCACTCGTTTTCCCTGAGCTCCTGACCCGTTTTGCCCGAAGTGGTAAACAGGCCGGCAATTGCCTTTTCGGTTTCGTCAAGAATCGAAGCCAGCTTGGCCTGTTCAACGGACGGGTTGCCCTTGAGCGCTTCGAGTTGATGCTTCTTGCGTTCGAGTTCCTGCATGATTTCAGACTTCAGATCCGCCCGCCCTGCCACATCGAGAATCTCGAATAACGCCAGGATCGCAACATGGTGCTCCTGCGCGTCATCCCTGGATTTGAAATACTCGGCGCGGTGATAAAGGCTCTCGATTCTGAGCAGCGTGCGCACTCGCTCGTTGAGGGGAAACTCGTAGACGATCACGTCGATAAATTTTCTGGTGGGGTTTTTTGTCCGGGACCTTTCCTAGTATTGCTGATTCGATGCAAAAAGAAAAGGTTATCGCCGAACCCTCGGCGAACAACGCTCATAGCGCGAGCGCAAGGTACTTCTGGTGAAGTTCTTTCACTTTGGCGTGCAGTTCCGCAACGTCCCCCTCATTACGGATTACATCGTCCGCCGCGGCCAGTCGCTCGTTGCGGCTCACCTGAGTGGCCATGATCGCCTCGACCTGGCTTCTCGCCAATCCGTTGCGCCGCGTAACGCGCTCGACTTGCTGCTCCTCGGAACAATCTACGACGAGGATCCGGTTGGCGAACTTGTAACCTCGGGATTCCACCAGCAGCGGCACGACGACGATCGCATAGGGCGCATCGGTCGCGGCGAGCCTGCGCTGCACTTCTGCGCGAATCAGCGGATGCAGGATATTCTGCAATCTCTCCCTGACGTTCGTATCCGAGAAAGCCAGTTCGCGCATCCGCCCGCGGTCTAGAGCCCCGTCGCCCCCAACGACCTCAGGCCCGAATTCCTGTGCGATCTTCGAGACCGCAGGTTGCCCGCTGGCCGTGAGTGCTCGTGCGATTTCATCCGTATCGATGATTTCGGCGCCAAGTGCGGCGAACAGGTCGGAGACCGTGGATTTTCCCGAACCTATTCCACCCGTCAGTCCAACCGTGAAAGGCATTCGTTATTGAAGCAGATTCTAGCGGAGCAGGTCGAGGTAAACGGCGTTGATATCGTTGCCCCACAGCATCGCAATCAGCCCGGCAGCCGCGAGGTAGGGGCCAAAGGGAATGGGCACGTTGCGGCCCTGGCGGCGCGACACGATCAACAGGATGCCGACAACGGCGCCGACGAGAGACGAGAGCAGTATCACCATGGGCAGCAGCTTCCAGCCCAGCCATGCGCCAATCGCTGCGAGCAGTTTGAAATCGCCGAAGCCCATCCCCTCCTTGCCCGTCACCAGCTTGAACAGCCAGTAAACGGACCATAAAGACAGATAGCCAGCCACGGCGCCAACAATCGCCGAGTTCAGCGTCGTGAATGTTCCCGGAATGTTCGTCAACAAGCCGACCCAGAGCAAAGGCAGGGTAATGCTGTCCGGCAGCAACTGCGTGTCGACGTCGATCATGGTCAATGCAATCAGCGACCATGCGAACAGCATCGCAGCGGCAGAGGCCAGGCCGAAGCCGAAATGCCAGGCGATATAGCCGGTCACGAAACCGCTGGCTGCTTCCACCACCGGGTAGCGCGGGCTGATCGGATTGTTGCACTGTGAGCACTTGCCGCGCAGCGCCAGGTAGCTGAGTACCGGGATGTTTTCATGTGCGCGGATCTGATGGCCGCATTTCGGGCAGCCCGAGCGCGGGATGACGAGGTTGTAACGAGTTGGTGTTTCGTTCTTCTCGCGCAACCTTGCAGCGCAGTCGGCAAGCTCGGCGTCCTCGAGCATCATCGCGGCCTGTTCGTTCCAGTCGCGCTGCATCATTCTAGGAAGGCGATGAATGACGACGTTGAGGAAGCTGCCGACCATCAACCCGACGACGGTGGCGGTTGCCGTGAAGGCGAAAGGGCTGTCATGCAATAGGTTGAGCACGTCGGTCATGGTAGGCGTGGTTTTACCTGTTGTTGGCCAAAGCGGCGAGGCTTCATGCCGGGTTCAAAAAAAACGCCCGAGATTCCCCGGGCGTCTTGGTTGAGTGTCTGGGCTCAGACCGCCTGACCCATCTTGAAGATTGGCAAATACATTGCGATCACCATGCCGCCGATGAGAACGCCAAGGACAACCATGATCATTGGCTCCATCAGACTGGACAACGCGTCGACCGAATCGTCGACTTCCCGTTCGAAGAAATCGGCCACCTTGCCCAGCATGGCGTCGAGCGAGCCGGATTCTTCGCCGATCGATACCATCTGGATCACCATGTTCGGAAAGACCTCACTGCCTTGCATCGCGACCGTGAGGCTGGTACCGCCCCTGACCTCGCTCTGAATCTGCTTGGTCGCGACGTAATAGACGTAGTTGCCGGCAGCGCCGGCGACCGAGTCGAGTGCCTCTACCAGCGGAACGCCCGCCGCGAACATGGTCGACAGGGTTCTTGTCCAGCGCGCTATCGTGGCCTTGCGAATAAGTTCACCGAAGACCGGAATCTTCAAAAACAGCCGATCCAGCACCTGCTGCATCTTCACCGAGCGCTTCCAGGTATAGAAGAAGAACCAGAGACCGAAACCGAGGCCGCCAAAAATGGCCCACCAGTAGGAGACGAAGAAATCCGATATGGCCATCACCAACAGCGTCGGTGCCGGCAGGTCAGCGCCGAAGTTGGTAAACAATTCCTTGAACGCCGGAATGACGAACAGCATGATGATGGCGGTAATGATGAAGGCCACGACGACGATCGACAGCGGATAGAACAACGCCGACTTGATCTTGCTTTTGATCGCGAGAATCTTTTCCTTATAGGTGGCAAGCCGGTCCAGCAGGCTGTCAAGAATACCGGCGGATTCTCCCGCCCCTACCAGGTTGCAATACAGTGCGTCGAAGTAGATCGGGTACTTGCGGAAAGAGGCACTCAGGCTGGTCCCGGTTTCGACATCGGTCTTGATGTCCATCAGCAACTTGGCGACGGCGGGGTTGGCATGTCCCTTGCCGACGATGTCGAAAGCCTGCAGCAGCGGCACCCCGGATTTCATCATGGTCGCCAGCTGCCTGGTGAAAAACGTAATGTCCTTGTCCGTAACCTTGCCGCCCACGCCTCCGCGCTGGCGCTTGACTTTGGGTTGGGAAATGCCCTGGCGCCGCAATGCGGCCAGCACCACGTGCGTGCCACCGGCACGCATGTCACCCTTTACGAGTTTGCCGCTCTTGTCGCGGCCCTCCCAGACGTAGTTGTACTCCTTGACCTGTTGTCCCCGTCGCGCTGTCGCGGTTGCAGTTGCCATTGCGTGTTTCCTCTGAATGCTTTTAGTGCTGCCGGACTGTTTCGTTCCGTGCCAACAGCCGGAAGTCTGCGGGGCGGGCCCGCCTGGTTCGCCCTGTCAGGCGCCGCCGGCAATAAAGAGGCGGCCCCCCGGGCGTCAAACGCGTTTCCCTTGCCCTTTGCTCGCCTTGTTTACCGATTTATAGGGGCGAGCCGATCGTTGCTCTAGTCATTAAGCAAGCTTCATGCGACTTCACAAAACCTTGCATTGCGCATGATGCCTTTTCCCTAATTTTCTGTAAAGAATGAGATATTCTTGTTAACTAATTGCTTTCTTTAATTTTTTCGAAAGGCGGCAGTCGCACTGATTTGATGGAACGGTGCTGGGTTTGCAGAATCTCGACCGGGAACCCGGCCAGTTTGAGTGACGTGCCCGGTTCCGGGATTTCCTGCAGATGCTCGAGGATCAGCCCGTTCAGGGTCTTCGGGCCGTCGACAGGGAACTCGTAGCCGAGTTGCCGGTTGAGGTCGCGCAATGACGCCGCACCGTCAACGACGACACTGCCGTCTTCCAGGCGCTTCCAGTCCGCGGACTGGAAAGGCGACTGGGTAGTGAACTCGCCGATGATTTCCTCAAGGATGTCCTCGATCGTGAGCAACCCCATCAGCTCGCCGTATTCGTCAACGACGAGCGCCATCCGGTCCTGCTGGTCCTGGAAATTCTGCAGCTGGTCGAGCAGACCAGTGTCGATCGGCACGAAATACGGCTCTTTCATGACTTCCGAGATGATCTGCGCGTCGATTTCGTTGCGATCCGAACGGTTCAGCACTTTTCGTATGTGAACGACGCCTATCAGTTCGTCGAGCCGGCCGCGATAGACCGGCAAGCGTGTGTGGTTGGCCGAGGAAATCTCGCGGCGGATCTCCTCGGTGGTGGCATCGAGATCGAGGCCCTCGATCTTGCTCCTCGGCGTCATTACGTCTTCAACCGTAATTGACTCCAGATCGAACAGGTTGAGCAGCATGGTCTGGTGCTTTTGCGGCAGGAAATGTCCGCCCTCCAGCACCAGGGTGCGCAATTCTTCCGAACTCAGCGTCTGCGCTTGCGCACCGGCGGGCTTGAGCTTGAATACGAACAGCAATCCATTGACGAAGAGGTTTGCCACGACGACGATGGGATGCGTGAGCGTCATCAGCGGTTTGAGCACCATACTTGCCGGAAACGCGATCTTTTCGGGGAAGCTGGCGCCGATGATCTTGGGCGTAATCTCGCTGAAAACCAGGAAGATGGCGGTGACCGTCAGCGTCGCGATGGTCAGGGAGAGTTCGCTTTCCCCGAGCAGGCGGAAGACTATGGCAGTGCCCAGCGCGGCGGCGGCAGTGTTGACCAGGTTGTTGCCCAGCAATATCGAGCCGAGCAGGCGGTCGGTACGTTCCAGCAAGTAGACCGTTCGCCTGGCGCCGCGATTTCCCGTTTTGGCAAGGTGGCGCAACCGGTAGCGGTTCAGCGCCATCATGCTGGTCTCGGAGCTCGAGAAAAACGCCGAGAAAACGACCAGCACCACGAATATGATCAGAAGCGTGCGCAAAGGGATATCGGTCATGGCATCAGGACCTCGCGAAACAAAATGCCAGGCCTGCCGGGCGGCCCGATTTCAGTCTGCAGGGGCATGCTCAGGGCGTATACGGCGCCCATCAACGTTGCAGGATGACTTCTGCCACGAACCGGCTACCGACATAGGCGAGCACCAGCGCCATGAAGCCTGCCAGGGTCCAGCGCAACGCAACGCGGCCGCGCCAGCCGTACAAGGTGCGGCCCAGCAGCAGTCCGCCGAAAATAAACCATGACATGAAGCCAAAAACGGTCTTGTGGGTGAAAGTCAGGGGTTTACCGAACAACTCTTCCGAAAAAAGCACGCCTGTGGCCAGCGTAAGCGTCAGGAAGACGAATCCGCTGCCGAGGATCTTGAACAGCACCGATTCCATCGTCAGCAACGGCGGCAGGGTCTGTAGCAACGGCGGGACATCGTGGGAGTGCAAATGCCTTTCGGCGAATGCCATCACCAGCACGTGCAACGAAGCGATCGTAAACAGGCTGTAGGCGAGTATTGCGATCAGAAGGTGTGCTTTGAACACCGGCAGTTGCGTGTTCGCGAGCGGGTGGGTTGCCGGGACCAACAGGGGCAGCAGGGACAAAACGGCGGCGCCCGGCAACACCAGCGCGTTGAGCGCTTCCAGCCGGTAAAAAAATCCCGCGATCCAGTAGATAAAGACTGCCATCGCGATGACAAGGGACACGGTGTTGCCTGCGCCGAGATAAAGCCCGCCAGCGCGGAACATGGTTGCCGAAAGCAACCCGAAATGGATGAACAGCGGGACCGCGACCAGCAGATGAGTGGCGCGCAATGGCGCTTTGGCGGACGCCTGCACGCCGTGCCGCAAGTCCTTCCAGACGAAGGCGGCAAGTGCCACGTAAGCGAAGCTCGCGATCAGATGAAGTAGAATCAGGCTCATGTGCGTCTGAAGGTCAGGCGCAGTCTACATCATCCCGTTCCCCTCAACACCCGTCGCTGCAAAATGCTGGAAACACTTACAGGCCGGTTTGCCGGCATTGTCAAATCGCTCAGGGGCCAGGCGCGCCTGACCGATGCCAACGTCAAGGATACGCTGCGCGAGGTGCGCGTCGCGCTGCTGGAGGCAGACGTCGCGTTGCCGGTCGTCAAGGAGTTCATCGATCGCGTCAGGGAAAAAGCGATTGGCGAGTCGGTTCTCGGCAGCTTGACGCCGGGGCAGGCCTTCGTGGGCGTTGTCCGCGAGGAGCTGACGGCGTTGATGGGCGCGCACAACGATGCGCTCGATCTGGCTGTGCGGCCCCCGGCAGTCGTCTTGATGGCGGGCCTCCAGGGATCGGGAAAGACCACGACCAGCGGCAAGCTGGCGCGCTTGCTCACCGAGCAGAAAAAGAAGGTGTTGCTGGCCAGTTGCGACGTCTACCGGCCCGCGGCCATGGAGCAGCTCAAGACGCTCGCCGAACAAATCGGGGTCGAGTACTTTTCGGCTGATCCCGCGGCCGGGCCGCAAGCGATTGCGGTATCGGCCCTCGATCATGCCAGGCGTCATTTCCATGACGTGCTGATCGTCGACACGGCGGGCCGGCTGGCGGTCGACCAGGAAATGATGGAAGAAATACGGGAGCTGCACCGGGCGCTCGCCCCGAGTGAAACCCTCTTTGTGGTTGACGCGATGCAGGGCCAGGATGCGGTCAATGTCGCAAAGGCCTTTGGCGAGGCCTTGCCGTTGACCGGGGTGGTCCTGACAAAAATGGACGGCGACGCGCGTGGCGGCGCGGCGTTGTCGGTTCGTCACGTCACCGGCAAGCCGATCAAGTTTGTCGGCACCGGCGAGAAGCTGTCGGGACTGGAGCCTTTCTATCCCGAACGCATAGCCGAGCGCATTCTCGGCATGGGCGACGTACTTTCGCTGGTCGATGACGCCCGGCGCAACGTCGATATCGCCGAAGCGGAGAAGCTTGCTCGCAAGGTCAAGTCGGGAAAGGGCTTCGACCTGGAGGATTTTCGTGGGCAGATGCTGCAAATGAAGAACATGGGAGGCATGGGCGCCGTCATCGACAAGCTGCCGGCCCAGTTCGCCCAGGCAGCACAGGGCGCATCGATGGACGAGCGTGTGGTCAGCCGCACCATCGGCATCATCGACTCGATGACGCGGCGTGAGCGCACCAAACCGGAAATTATCAAGGCATCGCGCAAACGGCGCATCGCCAGCGGAGCCGGCGTCAGCGTGCAGGAAGTCAACCGGCTGCTCTCGCAGTTTGCCCAGATGCAAAAGATGATGAAGATGATGGGGAAAGGCGGCTTGCAGAAAATGATGCGAGGCGCTCGTGGAATGCTTCCGGGGTTGCGTTAGGCTGCTCGTTGGAGCCGGCATGCCGGTGGTGCCTTTGACCCCGATGGCCGCTTCATCCCCAAACCGTCCGGAACGTTGAATCATCAGGACGGTCCTATCCTCGCGTCACAATGACGTTGGCCCGTTGTTGCCGGCCACAAGAAGCAATTGGAGACAGCTTGCAATGATCACTCGCTTATTGATGCCGGGATTGCTCGTATCGGCGCTGGTATCTCTGCTGACCGGTTTCGCGCCTCCGGCGCTTGCCATCGATCTGGACTACGAACGCGAGAATCGCTGGGCCGAACAGGTGTTGCCATCCATCCTTGTTGGCGATCCGCTGTGGATTGAACAGCCCAACGGGCACAAGTTTCTGGCGATCTACACAGAGGCGGACAATCCGCGCGGCGCGATCATCATCGGGCACGGTCGCGGCTGGAATCCGGATTTCGAGCTCTACGGCACGTTGCGTATGAAACTGGCCGACCAGGGTTACAGCACGCTCGCGATTCAGCTGCCGGTCCTGGGCCCGGGCGCGAAGGTCGGCGACTACATACCGACCTACGAGGATGCCTCGGAGCGCTACGATCTTTCAGCCAGGTTCCTGCATGAGAAGGGTTTTGACGATATCGCCATTGTCTCGCACAGCCTCGGTGCGACGATGGCCAACCAATACCTTATTACAGTCGACGAAACGCTCGTCAAGGCATGGGTTTTTATAAGTATTATCAATGGCTTGCAGGAGATGTTCCGGATCAAGATCCCGGTCATGGATGTTTACGGAAGCGAGGACTGGGTGATCACCCAGGTTGGCGGTTACGAACGCAAGCAGCAGATCATGAAGGTGCCTGGTTCCAGGCAGGTGGTCCTCAAGGACGCCCCGCATTTTTTTGAAGGCAAGGAAGACGAGTTGACCCGGGCGATAGTCGACTTTCTCGATTCGGTTTTCCATGGCGAGGGGCAAACTGCCGAAAGCGGGGCGCGGTAGCGCTCAAGGGGACGTCGGCGGCCTTGCGCGAGGCCGAAAAAGAGGCGTAAAATCGCGCGCTTGGCTTTTTCGGGGGTGCCGATGTCGGCAATCCCCCAATCGGGGTGAATTCAATGGTAGTGATCAGACTGGCACGCGGCGGTGCCAAAAAGCGGCCTTTTTACAATATGGTGGTTGC
>LJTS01000031.1 GCA_001304425.1 Betaproteobacteria bacterium SG8_40 | reverse complement strand
CGTATGCGCGAACGCTCTACCGACCGTGCGACCTGCCTGCGGCCAATAATAATCCCCAGCCGGGCGCTCCCCGCCGGGGAACCGCCGGGCCGTGACAATAACAGGAAATGCTTGCTGCGAAACCGGCCCGGAAAGGAACCGGTAAACTGCGCCGCGCCCCGAAGCCGGTTTGTTCGGGGTAAGGTCGCACGCGGTTCAATCACACGCTCAGACGAGCCCGCCCTTTTGCACGCCGCGCATTGATCACTGCCCGGCCGCCACGGGTACGCATGCGCACGAGAAAGCCATGACGACGTTGCCGCCGCGTTTTCGAAGGCTGGTAAGTGCGCTTCATAGGTAATCTCCAATACGGTCTTTGAAAAAGCCGGCTATTACACTGATTTATCGGCCCAATGTCAATGCCGGAAAGACCAACTTGTCTGTGGATAACTTTTGGCGGGGCTGCTAGAATCCGCCTTCCTCCGTTGGTTGCTGCAGATCGCAGTCCACTACGCCTTGACCGCCACAAGAACTCTTATTAATGGACAGCTTCTGGACACATTGTCTTCGCCACTTCCAGTCGGCGATTCCGGCCCAACAGTTCAAGACCTGGATACAGCCGCTGAACGCGGAGTATGACGGGAAGACAATCCACATTGCCGCTCCGAACCGTTTTGTCCTGGAGTGGGTACGCGACAAGTATCTCGGGGATATCCAGCGACTGTCGTCCGAATTTCTCGACAAGAACGTTGGCATCAACATGACTCTGGCGGTGCGCCAGGCGCAACCGCCAAGCCCGTCAGCTGTTCGGGAGGCAACATCGCCGGCAAAGCCGAAAGAACGCGAAAAGAGTCGCCTCAATCCCCTTTTCACCTTTGACACCTTTGTAACGGGTAAAGCAAACCAGCTGGCGCGAGCCGCAGCGTTGCAAGTCACCGAGCACCTTGGCAGTGCCTACAACCCGCTCTTCGTCTATGGCGGTGTCGGTCTCGGGAAGACGCACCTGATACAGGCGATCGGTAACGCCGTACAGGCGCGCCAACCAGACGCGAAAATCCGTTACTCCCATGCCGAACAATATGTCTCCGACGTAGTGCGCGCTTACCAGCACAAAGCCTTCGACGGATTCAAGAAGTACTACCATTCGCTCGATCTGCTGTTGATAGACGACATTCAGTTCTTCAGCCGGAAGAACCGGACCCAGGAAGAATTCTTTTACCTTTTCAATGCCCTGACCGAGGCGCATCGGCAGGTCATCATTACCTGCGACACCTACCCGAAAGAGATTTCGGGCATGGAAGACCGTCTTGTGTCGCGATTCGGCTGGGGCCTGACGGTCGCCATCGAGCCACCGGAACTGGAAATGCGTGTCGCCATTTTGCTGAAGAAAGGCGAAATGGAACGGATGCAGTTGCCCGAAGACGTAGCGTTTTTCATTGCCAACCATATCCAGTCCAATGTCCGGGAACTGGAGGGCGCTCTCAAACGCATCCTCGCCTATTCCCGATTTACCAATGAACCGATTTCGGTAGAACTCGCGCGCGAAGCCCTCAAGGATCTGCTCGCGGTGCAGACGCGGCAGATCTCCCTGGAAAACATCCAGAAATGCGTCGCTGATTACTACAAGATCAAGGTTTCAGAGATGTATTCCAAGAAGCGTTCCCGCACGGTGGCGCGACCCCGCCAGGTCGCTATGGCCCTGGCCAAGGAACTGACGGCAAACAGCTTGCCCGATATCGGCGAAGCATTCGGCGGGCGTGACCACACAACCGTGCTTCATGCCTGCCGCAAGATCGCCGAATTGCGAACGACCAACGCGGATATCAGCCGCGATTTTGATTCCTTGCTGCAAACACTGCGTGGCTGAGAACCAGCGAAGCCAACAATGTGGAAAAGCGATGTATCAATTGTGGAAAACTTGCCCGAACGACAGGTTCAGATTTTTGTGCACAATCTGTCCACCGTTTCTTCAAGCGCTCAACCGTTTTTCATACAGTTGAAATCCGTACCTGTTTCAACAGCTTGACTCACATGTTCATGTTGTCGGCCCTGTCTTATTAATCTTATTGTCTTTATATAATGAAACTACTAGATATTGACCGCGACACATTACTGAAACCGTTGCAAGCGGTATCCGGTATTGTCGAACGTCGCCACACCTTGCCAATCCTTTCGAATGTGTTGCTGGAAACCGCGGATTCGGAACTCAAGCTGCTGGCTACCGATCTGGAGATCCAGGTAGCTACTGAAGCAAAGCTGAGCAAGGCGGCGAAGTCCCATGTCATTACTGTATCGGCGCGCAAGTTGCAGGACATCCTGCGCTCCTTGCCTGAAGGGACTTCGGTTTCATTTGATGCGCAGGACAGCAAGCTGGTGGTCAGAGCCGGCAAGAGCCGTTTTAACCTGCAAACGCTTCCGGCAGAGGATTTTCCGCGGCTGGCTGAAGGGACGGGTAACGCTACGACGGTAACGGTCCCGCAGAAAGAACTGAAGCGAATGCTTCAGCTTGTCCAGTATGCGATGGCCCAGCAGGATATCCGCTATTACCTCAACGGCCTGCTGATGCTGGTCGACGGGGACAAACTGACTTTGGTGGCGACCGACGGCCACCGGCTGGCTTATACATCGACGACCCTGGACGGTTCTCACTCCCGGGCCGAAGCTATCGTACCGCGCAAGGCCGTGCTGGAGATGGTAAAGCTGTTAACGGACACGGACAACGATGTAGAACTGCAGATTTTGCAGAACCAGGTACGGAGTCGTTTCGGAGCTGTTGATCTCGTGTCAAAGGTCGTCGACGGGAAGTTTCCCGACTTCACCCGTGTTATACCCTCCAGTCCGCCGGGCCACTTCCTGATTTCTCGCGTCGAACTTCAGCAAGCTCTGCAAAGAGCGTCGATCCTGTCCAACGAAAAATTCAGGGGTGTTCGCTGGGTGCTGACGAAGAACATGCTGCGCATTGTCTGCACCAATGCCGAGCAGGAGGAAGCCGAGGAGGAACTCGAGGTCGAGTACGCAGGAGAGCCGCTGGACATCGGTTTTAACGTGACCTACCTGCTGGACGTACTGGGTAATGTTTCGGCGGAACAGGTCGAGTGCTCGCTTGGCGATGCCAATTCCAGCATGCTGATGACAGTACCGGGTGACGAGAGCTTCAAGTATGTCGTCATGCCCATGCGTATCTGACGACGGGGAAAGCAACTAGATGGAAGCGAACAATGAATATACGGCTGGCAGCATACGGGTCCTCAAAGGCCTGGAAGCAGTTCGCAAACGGCCCGGCATGTATATTGGTGATACCAGTGACGGGACCGGACTACACCATATGGTGTTCGAGGTCGTCGATAATTCGATAGATGAAGCACTGGCCGGGCATTGTGACGAAATCAAGATAGTCGTTCATAGCGACGGCTCGATCAGTGTGGTCGACAACGGCCGAGGAATCCCGACCGACATACACCCCGACGATGAAGAAGGACGGTCGACGCCGGAAATCGTGATGACCGTGTTGCATGCCGGGGGAAAATTCGACAACAACTCATACAAGATCTCGGGCGGACTGCACGGTGTCGGCGTATCCGTTGTCAATGCCCTCTCGGAATGGCTGAAACTGACGATTCGCCGCGACGGGCAGGTCTTCACAATGGAGTTCCGCGATGGTGTCCCGACCGGACCGCTCAAGGCAGGCGGCAGCACCGAGCGCAGGGGAACTGAAATTCATTTTCTGCCGAGCACTGAAGTGTTCGAGAACATGGAGTTTCACTACGACATACTTGCGAAGCGGCTGCGCGAACTGTCATTTCTCAACAATGGGGTGCGCATAGAGCTTCAGGATCAGATTTCCGGAAAGGAAGACATCTTCCAGTTCGATGGGGGCGTCAAGGGTTTCGTCGAATATATCAATCGTTCGAAGAACGTCCTGCATCCGAACATTTTTCACGCCATCTACGAATCTGACCGGATCACCGCTGAAATCGCGATGCAGTGGAATGACTCCTATCAGGAGCAAGTGCTTTGCTTTACCAACAACATTCCCCAGCGCGATGGCGGAACGCATTTGACGGCGCTGCGCAGCGCCATGACGCGAACGCTGAATCAGTATATCGAGTCGAACGAACTGGCCAAGAAGGCAAAGGTGGAAACCAGTGGCGACGATATGCGCGAAGGCCTTACGTGCGTGCTATCGGTGAAGCTCCCGGATCCGAAGTTTTCTTCGCAGACCAAGGAAAAGCTGGTGTCTTCGGAGGTAAGGCCGGTAGTGGAGGAGGCTATCGGCAAGGAACTGTCGGCGTGGCTGCTCGAAAAACCCAACGACGCAAAGACCATTGTTACAAAAATCATTGAAGCAGCAAGAGCTCGCGAAGCAGCGCGCAAAGCCCGTGAAATGACACGGCGCAAGGGCGTGCTTGATGGCTTCGGTCTGCCGGGCAAGCTGGCGGACTGCCAGGAGAAGGATCCCTCCAAGTGTGAACTGTATCTTGTGGAGGGTGATTCGGCAGGTGGCTCCGCCAAACAGGGTCGAGACCGGAAGTTTCAGGCAATCCTGCCGCTGAAGGGAAAGATCCTGAATGTCGAGAAAGCGCGGTTTGAAAAACTCGTTTCTTCGCAGGAAATCGCCGCACTGATTACGGCGCTGGGTACCGGGATCGGGAAAGAAGAGTACAAACCGGAAAAGCTTCGCTACCACCGCATCATCATCATGACCGATGCCGATGTGGATGGCTCACACATCCGTACCTTGTTGCTGACGTTCTTCTATCGACAGATGCCGGAACTGGTGGAGCGCGGCCACGTTTTTATCGCCCAACCACCCTTGTACAAGGTCAAGCACGGAAAAGAGGAGCGCTATCTGAAGGATGACCACGAACTGAAGGACTATCTGCTCAGAATTGCGCTCAAGGATGCCGAACTGGTCCCGGCGGAGGGCAGTTCGCCTTTGGCGGCAGAAGCGCTGGAGCAGGTCGCGCAGTCCTACATTCTTGCCGAAGCAGTGATCGAACGCGTCGGACGGCGCATTGATCCGGCGGTGCTGCGCGCGTTATTGAAGGATCCTCAGTTGAGCCTGGAGAATGCAGACGCCGCTGCCGAGTCCGCCAGACGGCTCGCCGAAGCATGCGCTTCGGAGCATCTGGTGATCGAACCGCAATTCGATCAAAAAACCGAAGCTCATTTCCTTTTGATCAAGCGGACTCACCACGGCAACGAGCGCAATACCTACCTTGATATCGATTTTCTCGAGAGCGGAGATTACGCGCAAATACAGCAGACCGCGCAAGTCTTGCTGGGTTTGCTCAGTGAAGGCGCCGTGATCAGGCGCAAGGAGCGGGAGCGCTCGATCACCGAATTCAAGGAGGCGCTGGACTGGTTGCTCGAAGAGGTCAAGAAAGGCATCGGCACGCAGAGATACAAGGGCCTCGGTGAGATGAATCCGGATCAGTTATGGGACACGACGATGAATCCGGAAACGAGGCGTTTGCTCAGGGTGCAGATCGAAGACGTGATCGCGGCAGATGAGATATTTACCACGTTGATGGGTGATCTCGTCGAGCCGAGAAGGAATTTCATCGAGAGCAATGCACTCGGGGTCCGCAACCTCGATATCTGACTGGAACCGGTCTCATACCCGGTCGCACGAAGCGGCACGACCGGAACAAGGTGGCCGCAAGCGAAGATCGTTGCCATCCAACACGCCGGCACATGAAACAGGTTCTAACCCGGCTTGCGTCGGCTTTTCTTTTTCGCGGCTGGCGCCCGGGTTGTCGCAGCTTTCTTGCCGGAAGTTGTCTTGCGAGGTCTCGTCTTGGTGGACTTCGTGTCCTTCTTGCCTTTGCTGGTCTTCGCGGCGATCAGTTCGAGCGCTTCTTCCAGCGTGATCTTTTCCGGATCGATTGATTCCGGAATCGTCACGTTGACCGAACCGTATTTCAGATAGGGACCATATCGGCCGGAATTGACGGTGATGGCTTTTTCGTCATCCGGATGCGCGCCGATCTTGCGCCCGCCTCCGCCACGGGTTTTCGCCTGTGCCAGCAGTTCTATCGCGCGGTCAAGCTCGATATCGTAAACGCTGTCGGATTTCGGTATCGATTTGAAACCACCGTCGTGCTTGATATAAGGGCCAAACCGGCCGATGTTCACTTCCACCGGTTTCCCGGTTTCAGGATGATTGCCCAGTGCCCGGGGCAGGGACAGTGCCTTGAGCGCGATCTGCAAGGCTTCCGGCGTCGCTTCGGACGGCAGCGCAACGCCCTTTGGCCAGGCAGCGCGTTTGGGCTTTTCCTTTGAACCCTGTGGCGGCGTCTCACCGATCTGCACGTAAGGGCCGTAAGGTCCACTGAGCAGATAGATCGTTTTCCCGGTTTCCTTATGCTGGCCGATTGCCAACGGCTCTTTGCGCACCGGTCCGGTGCCGAACGGTTCCGTGAAATCACAATCCGGATACGCACTGCAGCCCACGAACAGGCCGCGGCTGCTGTTTTGCAGCAGGACGACACTCTTGCACTTTGGACAGACCTCGGGCCGCTGGTTTTCCTGCCAGACGGGATCCATGAATCCGCGTGAGTAAGCCTCCCAGCTTCGCACCGGCGTCTTGGCCTCTGGCAGCGGGATGCCCCGGCTGACAGCCTCCTTGTTACGCAGGTCACCGGCGAAAGCCGTCCAGAACTCCTCCATCACCGATACCCAGTCGAGGGCACCGTTGGAAATTTCGTCCAGTTCCGCTTCCAGGTTCGCGGTAAATCCGTAGTCGAGGTAATGATTGAAGTGCGAGGTAAGGAAACCGTTTACCAGACGCCCGACATCGGTTGGAAGGAAACGCTTCTTCTCGAGGATTGCGTAACCGCGATCCTGCAAGGTCGAAATGATGTTGGCGTAGGTTGACGGCCGGCCGATACCGAATTCCTCGAGGGTCTTTACCAGGCTTGCTTCTGTATAACGAGGGGGCGGTTGGGTGAAATGCTGCTCGCCATATAGCTTCCTGACCGGCAATTTGTCGCCCACTTCGAGACTCGGTAACTTCGCGTCCTCCTCTTGCTCCGTGTCGTCCGCACCTTCGGTGTACACGGCGATGAAACCCGGGAACACCAGCACCTGACCGCTGGCGCGGAATACCGTATCCGAATTTCCAGCCTCCAGATCGACACTGGTTGTGTCAAATCGCGCCGGCGCCATCTGACAGGCCAGTGTTCGTTTCCAGATCATTTCATACAGCGCCGCCTGGTCGGGGCGCAGGAACTTCTTGACGGAAGCCGGCGTGCGCGCGATCGATGTCGGCCTGATAGCTTCGTGTGCTTCCTGGGCATTCTTGGAGCGATTGCGGTAGGTCACCGCGTTCTTGGGAAGATACTCCGCATCGAAATTCTTACCGATGTAGCCACGGATTTCCTGCACAGCTTCCCTGGCGAGCGCGACCGAGTCTGTACGCATATAGGTAATCAGACCAACCGTGGATCCGCCAATATCGATGCCTTCATACAGTTGCTGTGCCGTGCTCATCGTCGTTCGGGAGGTCATTCCCAGTTTGCGCACGGCCTCTTGCTGCAAGGTCGACGTAGTGAAAGGCGCTGCAGCCTGGCGTGCTCGCGGCTTTCGTTCGACGCGCGTAACCTTGACCGAGCCCTTTGCTGCCTTTTCGATCTGTGCGATCGCTTTCTTCTGGGCGGCTTCACTGTCGAAGGTGAACTGTTCCACCTTCTCGCCCTTGTGCTGGAAAAGTCGCGCAGAAAATTCCTGGCGGCCTTTCAGCGAATCCAGATGGATGGTCCAGTACTCACGGCTGTTGAAGTTTTCGATTTCCTGTTCACGCTCGACAATCAGCCGCAACGCCGGGCTTTGAACACGTCCGGCAGAAAGACTCCGGCCGATCTTCTTCCACAGGATAGGCGACAGATTGAAACCGACGAGATGATCCAGTGCGCGGCGGGCCTGCTGCGCGTTCACTAACGGCATTGAAATCTTGCGCGGGTGCTCTACTGCTTCCTTTACCGCCGACTCGGTGATCTCGTAGAAAACGACGCGATGCAGCTTGCGGTTCTTCAACAGCTTCTTGTCTTTGAGGATCTCCGACAGATGCCAGGCAATCGCCTCGCCCTCGCGGTCCGGGTCGGTCGCGAGATAAATGTCCGTGGCTTTCGAGACTGCTCTCACGATGCTGTCTACGTGCTTCTTGTTGCGCTCGACCAGCGCGTAGCGCATGTTGAAGTCCTTCTCGGGATCAACAGCTCCTTCTTTCGCTTCCAGGTCGCGAACGTGGCCATACGAAGCGAGGATATCGAAGCCCTTGCCCAGGTACTTCTTCAGCGTCTTCGCCTTGGACGGCGACTC
This sequence comes from Betaproteobacteria bacterium SG8_40, assembly GCA_001304425.1. Taxonomy (GTDB): domain Bacteria; phylum Pseudomonadota; class Gammaproteobacteria; order Burkholderiales; family Eutrophovitaceae; genus SG8-40. Next base: position 4,844 of record LJTS01000031.1, on the reverse strand, counting down.
AACAATCAGCAGATTTTGCGACATTCACGCAGCGATTCGGGAAAATGAGGGCGAGATAATAAGAAGATGCTGGCTCTGGAGCAAGCAAATGGTGGTCCGAAGGGGTGCTTTTTTACTGAGGGCTGCTGTAGTCGCGGCTGGCTAGCAGTTCCAGCACGAGGCTGTCGACCGACTGCTGCTGGTTCCATAACACCATCAGCACAATCAGTTTTATTCTCTCCAGGTCTACCGAAGTTTCGGGCAATGCCAGGACGCGTTCGATGATCAGCTCGCGCTGTGGCGCCGAGATAATGTCTGAATCCTGGAGAAAAATGATGAAGCCACGAGCCTCGACGGTCAGATTGGTCAGTTCTTCTTCGGCATAAATGCGAAAGCCGCGGCTCTGGGCGAAGGCCTCGTCCCCGTCGGACTCTTCGGGTTGGCCAAATCCGCTGAGCCAGGTTAGTGCTTCGGAAATATCATCGTCTTCAAAGCCGGCAGCCGACAGACGTTTGGTTATTGTTTCAGCGTCAGGAAGTTGACCATTGTGAAAGTAGTTTTCGACGAGATAAACAAGTATGTCGAACATGTGTCCCCAAAGCTGGTTGATGATTCCGCTGTTGCTAACGGACCTGCTGGTACTTGCCACCGGGCAATTTTACGACCGCGCCTTCGAGTTCCAGTTCCAACAGCATCGCCGAAGCTTTCTCGGCAGTCAAGCCGCTGCGTGAACACAGTGTATCGAGATCGACGGGGTCGAACCCGATCGCTTCCAGTAACAGCGGATGCGTATTCGTTATCGAGCGCTTACTGGTTGCTGTGGCTGCCGGCCGCCCAAACTCCTCGAGAATGTCAGTCGCTGCTTCGACAAGCTTTGCGCCCTGCTTTATCAGTGCGTGACAACCCCTGGACAATGGAGAGTGGACCGACCCGGGGATGGCGAACACCTCTCGCCCCTGTTCCAGCGCGTATCGCGCGGTGATGAGCGAACCACTCTTTACGGCTGCTTCCACAATCAACACGCCCTTCGCCATGCCGCTGATCAACCGGTTTCGCCGCGGGAAGTTTCCCGCAAGCGGTTTGGTGCCGAGGGAGAATTCGGAGACCAGTAAACCGTTCTGTGCGAGCTCGTGTGCAAGCTCGCGGTTGCGTGCCGGATAAACGCTGTCCAGACCGGTCGCGACGACCGCAATCGACGAACCCGCTCCCCGCAGCCCGCCCTGATGGGCTGCTGCATCGATACCGAGCGCCAGCCCGCTGACAATGGTGAATCCGTTGTTTGACAGTTCGTGGGCAAATGCGCGCGCGTTCTCGATTCCCTGAGGTGTGGCATTTCGACTGCCGACAATTGCCAGTGCGTCATGTTGCAGCAATTCTGTCTGCCCTTTGAGATAGAGCAGCGGCGGCGGATCGGAGATTTCGAGCAGTGCGCCGGGATAATCATCGTCGGCGAGCGTCAGAACACGATTGCGCTCGTCGGCTGCCCAATCGAGCGTTCGCGCAAGCAATTCTTCATCGGGGCCGGCTGCAATGGCAGCGGCTATATCGGGACCGACAACTTTTGCGACTGCTGCCTGGGTCGCGCCGAGCGAAGCTTCAGGGTTGCCGAAGCTGCTCAGGATTTTTCGGAAACCAACCGGACCAAGGCGCGCAACGAGCCCGAGCCTTAGCCAGGCCTCGAGCTCCGCGCCGCGCATTCAGGATGGTGTCAGAACGGTGTCGAAAACCTTGACCGACCGCGTCGTGTTCATCACCAGCGCATAAGACAGGCGCTCATAAACCTTGAAAACGAACACAATGCCGTAGTTTTCGTCGGGCAGCTTCACGCGCTCGCCCGGATCTGTCGATCCGGCCGGTTGGATCGTGTCGCCCGTACGTGACACCGACAGAACGTTACCGATCTCGACACCATCACGGCGTCCGCGGTTCAGAACCACGACGGTCAGCGGACCGATCTCGGTAACGCCCTCGTTGGCAGCCGCGATGATCTTGCCGGTGATCTTCCGGCTTGGCGGCCGGGGCATATATGGGATCTCGTCGAGGTTGGTGGCTGTCAACAGCCGGTCACCGGGATTGATCTCGCGGTCGGCACGGCTGATCTTGAGGGTTGAAATGTCAGCCACTTCCTTAACCCTTACATCACCGAGATACACCGCTTCGTTCCCGAGCACTTCATCGGTATCCGGATCAATGAACGTACGCCCTTGTCTTACCGCGTAGTAGCGTTGGGTGCGGGCATTCGTCACACCGCTGGCGAATGCGACGTCACCGGGTCCAAGAATGATGCGGCCATCCTGGCCTGAAACAATTTTCGGAGCTGCCGCGAGTTGTTTTTCATCCGCAATCAGCGTGTTGGCGATAAACGACTTGACCAGGTTGGGGGAAATCGTCGGGATCGCTGCGCTGTCGAGCGAGGAAGTACGAATTTGCGGGCTCAGGCGTTGTTGCACCAGAGTCCAGCCGCTGTCGCTTTCGAAACGCAGACGCGGCGTGCGGCCGGAAAAATCGAGAACAATCACATCACCGGGATAAATCCAGTGCGGGTTCTTGATTTCGTCCCGGTTCAAACCCCAGATATCAGGCCAACGCCAAGGGTCGCGCAGAAAGCGGGCTGAGATATCCCACAGCGTATCGCCCTTTACGACGACGTACCGTGATGGCGGGTTTTCGGTCAGGGCAATCGGCGGCGTTGCCTTACCGTCCTGCGCTGCTACCAGGCCAGGGCCCGCAAACACGGCGATTGCGGATAACACCATATATATAATTGCCTTGCCCATTTGTCAGGTCCTCGTGCTTCGGCGCTGTCGGCCCAAGCGGCTTTTGCCGAATGGTGATCGCCTCATCATATCAGATACTTTGGTTTAAATTCTGCATCTAGTCTATTAAATTAGCAAGCATTTATGGCATTGCTCCCGATTCTCAAATACCCTGATCCGCGCTTGTATACAGTCGCCGAGCCGGTCCAGGCAGTCGATCACGACATCCGCGCATTGGTCGAAAACATGGCTGAAACCATGTACGCGGCGCCTGGCATCGGACTGGCGGCGACCCAGGTTGATGTCCATAAGCAGCTGATTGTTCTCGATATTTCCGAGACGAAAGACCAGTTGTTGGTGCTCATCAATCCTCAAATTATCGAATCGTCAGGCCAGGTCGCATGCGAAGAAGGCTGTCTGAGCGTGCCCGGCATCTACGAAAAGGTGTCCCGTGCCGAGAAAATTCGCGTCAAAGCGCTCGATCGCGATGGAAAGGCCTTTGAATTCGATGCCGAAGGCCTGCTAGCGGTCTGTGTGCAGCATGAAATGGACCACCTCAAAGGCAAGGTATTCGTGGAGTACCTCTCTCCCCTCAAGCAGCAGCGGATCGTCAAGAAGCTGCGAAAAGCCGAGCGGCTGGCGATCTGAGTCACAACATTGGCTGAATAGATGCGCCTCATTTTTGCCGGAACGCCGGCTTTCGCCGCCGCTGCTCTCGAAGCGCTCATCCGCAGCGAACATGAGGTCGACCTGGTGCTGACGCGGCCCGATGCTGCTGCGGGCCGCGGGATGAAACAACTGTCGAGCGAAGTGAAGCAACTTGCGCTGTCACATGGGCTGGCCGTGTTTCAGCCTGCGACGCTGCGTGACGAGGATGTCGTCAGACGGATTGCGGCAGTTGGTGCCGATGCCATGGTGGTCGCCGCTTATGGGCTTATCCTCCCGCCCAACGTAATTGCCGCATTTCCCGGCGGTTGTATCAATATCCATGCTTCGCTGTTACCGCGCTGGCGCGGTGCGGCGCCGATTCAGCATGCGTTGCTTGCGGGCGACAGTCATACGGGCATCAGTATCATGCGCATGGATGAGGGGCTGGATACCGGGCCCGTTTACATGATGGAGTCCATCCCTGTAGGCGCCGGTGAAACGGCAGGCTCACTGCACGACAAACTTGCGAAACTCGGTGCGCGCGCCATTGTCTCGGCGTTGTCAGGCATCGTGTCGGGCACGCTGCAGGCGCATGCCCAGCCGGCGCATGGGGCCACGTATGCTCACAAGATTACACGGGAGCAGGCACGGATTGACTGGAAAAGGCCGGCCGTCGAAATCGAACGGGCGATACGGGCGTTCAATCCTTTCCCGGGAGCGTTTTCGCAGTTTGATCAACAAGTGGTCAAGGTATGGAAGGCAGAACTGGCCGGGGTCGCCTCCGGTCAGCCCGGGATGGTGAATACCGTGTCGGAGGCTGGGGTCGTCATTTCCTGTGGCGAAGGTGCATTACGGCTGACGGAATTACAGAGACCAGGTGGAAAACGGCTATCCGCGGAAGAATTCCTGCGGGGATTTCCGATCGCACCCGGTCAGCGCTTCGCCGACTGAGGCAAGGCGCGTGCAGAAAGCCCAGCAGGCGGCGGCAAGAGCGGTTCGTTCGGTACTGTCAGGGCACAATCTCGACAGTGCCCTGGGGTTGCAACTGCGCACGCCGGACCTGACGGACCAGGAACGTTCGGCAATCCGGGCGTATAGCTACGGCACGCTACGTCATCTTGGCCTGTTGCGTTACATGCTCGACAAGCTCGTCACGCGCAAGCCGAAAGATCCGGGTGTCATTCCACTGCTGTTGGTCGCCCTCTACCAGCTCGAATACGGCAAAGCCCCGCATTACGCGGTCGTCGATCATGCGGTCAAGAGCGTCAATTCGCTTGCCGGTCCGGCCCTCAAGCCATTTGCCAACGCGGTGCTTCGGCAATACCTGCGGCGGCGTGAGGAGTTGTTGCGCTCGGCGCGACGTGATGATGTCGCCCGGCTGTCCTACCCCCGCTGGTGGATCGAGAAGTTGCGCTCGCAACTGGGAGCACAGGCGGACCATATCCTTGAATTGGGAAACCT
>LJTS01000030.1 GCA_001304425.1 Betaproteobacteria bacterium SG8_40 | reverse complement strand
GACGTGGGTCAGCATGTCAGAACCGGGTTGCGCGAGCACGCGTGATCCGTTTCCGATGACCCGCGGGCGAAACTGGCAGCGTTGTAAGCACGGTCACTGTGGGCGCATGAAATACGAACAGCCGCGAAAAGTGTCGGCAGACGGGCACCGGTCGGGCATCGGGTACTGCTTTTCAACGGGGCCGCAATTCATGCCAGAGGTTGCCGATGGGCCAGAGAGTGTGACGCGGAGATTATAACCACTGGCATGACAAAGGCCGCTTCCGTTGCGGATGTCCGGCAGTGCCGGCGGCCGATGCGGCGCGGTTCGCGCACCCGGGCGCCTCGCTATAATTGAACGGCGATCACGAGTCCGGTGCCGGGCGATGGACTGGTCTGGTTGCCTGCTGCCGGCGTCATTTCATTGCCATGGACCGGGCAGCACGTCTGTCTGAACAGCGAACCAGCGGGAGCACGAACTGAAACGTCAAGGTTTATCGGTTGTAATCGATCTGCTGGTCGTGCTCGGGTCGATTGTCCTGACCCTTGCGCTTGTCGAACTGGGTTCCTGGATCTGGGTAAAGAACTTTCGCCCGCAGCATCTCACCCAATGGGAATTCAGGGCGACGCAGCCTCCGCCTTACCAGGGCGCGGATTATTTCGGGGAGGCGTTTCTCGCCGAAGCTGAAGCTTCGGTTTCGGGCAGCATTTCAACGATTGCCGAGCTGCGTGATTTCAAAGGGCGCTATTTCAACGTCGTGAACGGTTTCCGTGCCACGACGGATGCGCCACCGGACCCGCAACGGAGAGTGCTGATGTTCGGTGGCTCGACACTGTTCGGTCAGGAAGTGCCCGATCGCCATACCATTGCAAGTTATCTGCAACGCATGCTCAACGACGCGGGTGTGCGCTGGCAGGTGCGCAATTTCGGACTGCCCGGAATGAATGCCGCCCAGCAGACGCTGATACTCAAGCGGGTGGCTCTCAGACCCGGTGACATCGTTGTCTACTATCACGGCGTCAATGATGTCTACTACCTGGTTTTCGGCGGCTACCAGCAGGGGTGGCAGCGGGGTGTGCCGGCTTTCCGACCGGTGCAGAAGCTGAGCGCGGTTCACAAGATGATGCACGCCTGGCATGAAAGGCTGAAGGACTACAGCTTTACGGCGCAGGTGGCCCTTGATATATACCAGCGCGGAATGCCGGACACGGTGACCGATGCGGCGCAGATGAGGCAAGAACTGGCCAATACGGAAAAGAGTTTCCGGGCCGCGGTAAAGGAAGCCGCGGCGATAGCCTCTGCATCGCAGGCATCATTCGTTCATTTCCTGCAACCGACGGCGTTTTCCGCGGCCGCGCTCTCGCCCTACGAGCGGGAGACGCTGAAAAACCCGCTCGTCACCGCGCCGGGGGTGGATATCGCGTTTCGCGAGGGCTATCCGCGGCTGCGAAGCGTTGCGACGGTGCTCGAAGCAGACGGCGTGGCGTTCCATGATATCTCCGATGCCCTCGACGGCAGGGAGCCGGGCAATGAGGTCTTGCTGGATTTCTGCCACCTCAACCACGAAGGCAACCGCATTATTGCCCAGCGCATGATGGACGTTTATTTCCGCGCATTGCTCGAACGCTAGCGGCGGCTTGCGTCACCCGTGAACGCGTCGCCGGCAGGCGGCAATCGCCTGCCGTATCGACAGGCGTAGATGCACCAGTTCGGGGCATGGCCTCGCGCCGGCGCACCGATATCTTTCCCCAAAGCCGCGCCCCCGTCTTGTTTTTTCGATATTGATCAAATGCTTATCGTCGTTTTTCAACTGGCATAAGGGTTGCGATAAGCGTGTTATCGAAGACAGTTGAAGAAAGTCCGCGGTCCATGAGTTATTCCCGCTACATCAGAGCCATTGTCGAACCGCACAACGACTCCGGGAATGCGGGTCCGGTGGAAACGCAGGAAATATTCGCGGCCGTGTTCGACGGCGGGGTGCCCGACCTCGAACTCGGTGCACTGGTGGTTGCGCTTCATTCGCAGGCGCCGTCGGCGGCTGGTGTTGCCAGCGCCTATCGTGCAATGGACAACCGGGTCCAGCGCCTGCGCAGGCCGGACACTGCGTGCCGGCCGTTGATATTCGCGAGTTACAACGTGACCCGCGAGAGCCCAAACCTTTTGCCATGGCTGGCGCTGGTCCTTCGCCGTCTCGGTATTCCGGTTCTGGTTCACGGAAATCTGGGCGGCTCCGGCGGAGCGACCAGCGCGTACCTGTTCCGGGAACTGGGTGTAATGCCGAGTGCCACGGTGGCGCAAATCCAGTCTGCGCTGGACGCAGAAGGCCTTGCCTTCGTACCGGCCGGTGTGTTGTGCCCGGGTCTGGCGAAACTGATTGCTCTGCAAAGCAGGTTGGGTTTGCACGACTGGGTGCACAAACTGACGGCGTTACTCGATCCGTTTCGCGGTGAAGGCGTGCGCATCGCCGGCGTCGCGGACCCCGTATTGCGTGAGATCATCGAGACGGTGTGCAGCGAAGAACGGCTCGACGCACTGGTGTTCGACGGTGCCGACGACGATGCGTTCGTCATGCCATGCCGCAGACCCGGATTGTCCATGTTTCGGCAGGGCGTGCGCAGTGTGTTGTTCGAACCGGAAAGCAGCAGTATGCAATGGCGTGTCGATCTGCCCGAGCCGCATGATGTTGCAGGCACGGTTTCATGGATCCGGCGGGCGCTTTCCGGCGAAGTGCCGCTTCCTCATCCCCTCGTCAACCAGCTGGCATGTTGTCTTTACGCCTCGGGGTACGCGGCGGACATGAATCAGGCAAAGGCGATTGCGGCCATGGAATCGGGGTTCCTCCTTGCCGGTGAGGCGAGGGCACATGCGCCGGGCGCTTTTGCCGCGCCTGATTCACAGTAATGGACAATCGACGATACACTCGCACTCGTTGAGCAGATACGGTTTTGGATATTCTTCAGCCAGTAATTTTTCTGTCGCGTGATGTCTGCAAGGAGCAGCAGGGTTTGAGATTTCAGGGAATGGGTGAGGGGTGAACGTGAACCCGGTCGAATCCTTGCACGGGTCGGCGCTCGTTCCCGATGCGCTGGAAATCGGTTTTGCATCATTGGCTGCCGCCGACAAGGTTAACGAAGACTGCTTCGGACTGGTGACTCCGCAGGAGATGCCGGAGGCGGCCGAGCGCGGCACGGTGGTAGCGCTGGCCGATGGCGGCAGCGCCGGCGGTACCGGACGTATTGCTTCCGAACTGACCGTTCGCACCCTGCTGCAGGATTTCTACGCGACGTCGCCGGAATGGAGCGTGGAACGGGCCATTGACACGGTTCTTTGCTCGGTAAATGACTGGCTGTACGTACAGAACAGCCGTAACCCGGAGTTCGATGGTGTCGTCACCACCTTGTCCATGCTCTTGTTCGGTAGCGGCAGTTTCCACCTCGCGCACGTCGGGGATACCCGGGTCTATCGATGGCGCGCCGGAGCACTGGAGTTGCTCACGGTAGATCACACCTGGCCCCGCCGCGACATGCGTCATGTGCTCCGCAGGGCGGTCGGGCTTGACAGCCACCTGGTCATCGATTTCGTGTCCGGGGATACGCGTGCCGGCGACGTATTCCTGATTGCCAGCGACGGTGTCTGGGAGGTGCTCGGCAACGCTGTGATGGATGAATTTCTTGCCGATGACCTGAGCGCCGAGATGATCGCATGCAGGCTGGTGGAGCGGTCTGTTCAAAGCCAGCAGCGCTACATGGGGCGTAACGATGCGACCGCTCTGGTGGCGCGGATTGGCGGCCCCCGGCCCTGACCCCGCTCGATCAGGCCGGCCTTCCCGTGTTCGGCCTCTGTGCACGCCCGCTATTGCCAGCCTCGTCCCGCCTGTCTAGAGTGATGCTGTCGTGGCGCCGGATTTGCGTCCTTCAGCCACAGTAGACGGAGAACAACATGCCAAATCCGCTGGATTCGCTTGCGGGAACCGTGATCCTGGGGGTAATCGCCACGTTTGTGCTCTACCAGTTTGCGGCGTGGCTGATGGGCGCGTGACAGTGGATTACGTACCCGCGATTTCGCGCTGGATTCATCTGCTGGCCGGCGTCATGTGGCTCGGTCTGCTCTACTACTTCAATTTTGTCCAGGTTGCGGCACTCAAGGCGGCACAGGCGGACGGTTCTGCCGGCGCGATCATGAAGCACATCGCGCCCCGGGCGTTGTTTTATTTCCGCTGGTCCGCGGTGGTGACCTGGCTGGCGGGAGCGGCCCTGCTGGGAGCGAATTTCGGCAATGCCTTCATGTTGCGACCCAGCCATGCCGTGATCGGTATCGGCGCCTGGCTCGGGACGGTGATGTTGATCAACGTCTGGTTCGTGATCTGGCCCTGCCAGAAGAAACTAATCGGGTTGGTCGATGCCAGCGAAGACGAGAAAGGCAAGGCGCGCCGCACTGCCTACGTTGTGTCGCGCATCAACGTGGTGCTGTCGTTTCCGATGCTGTTCTTCATGGCGGCCGGTGCGCACGGAGCGATTTACTTCGGATAGCGAAGCAGCGGCGGCCGGCCAACAAGATCCGGCTCGCGACCCTGATCGGCGCAGCTTTCCCGGGCGCCCCGCTGCGATGGCAAAGGTTTATTCGGGTCCCGGCAGGCGCTCCAGGCCAATAATCCGATCGCCGGGCCCGATCCCGCGTTTCCTGAACCAGCCCTGGTTCATTTCCAGCGCGTATTTTGCCGGCCCGGCGGATGAGTGCGACTGCTCACTATGCGGCTGCATCTCTTCGATATTGAGAATGCGGCCTTGCACATCGATAAAGGCGACGGATAGTGCGATGGGCGTGTTCTTCATCCACATCGAGATTCGTTGTTCCCGGGGAAAGATGAAAACCATGCCGGAGGACTCGGCAAGCCGGGTGCGGAACATCAGTCCCTTGCGCCTTGTTTCGGCCGTATTGGCGAGTTCTGCGCGTATCGAGTGCTCGCCGACGCGCAGCGGATAGGTCAGAAGCGGGTCGGCCCATACCGATCCAGGCGCGAGCACTGCCAGCAGGAGCGCCGCGGCACAGGCCAGCAGGCAGCGATGCCAGTTCAGGCTGGCCGATCCCGAGTGCCTCGGCGGCCGGAGTGTTTTGTACCGCTTGTCGAAACTCATGGAAAATTTGGTCGCTGTTCCTTTGGTCCTCGGGGTCGCCTGCTGCAAAACGGATCGAAGTCCAAAGATGAACCGAGATGCTGCGTTGCGCCATAAGATAACACGCGGTTCTTTAGCCGATTTCGGCCCCGCAATGTTGACATCGGTGGACGCTTGGACTAACTTCTGCCACGTCGTAAAGGATTACATTCCAGGTTGTTTCGGATTTCGTTTACCGGACCTGCCGCGGGGTGCTTTACGCATCGAAGTAGTAAATCAAAAACCTTAAAGCGTGGCGTCGGGAAGCCTTCGGCCCACGTATTTATTCGGGAGGTGTCTCTTCATGGTGAAGCAATCGTTGCACTTCAAACGCGTTGCGGTGTCTGCTGCCGCTGTCGCGTTGCTGGGCGCTTCGGGAGTTGTCTCTGCGGTGGGTGTGGATCGGCTTGAGTCGACGCTGTATCCAAACTACGTCACAGATGACATGCTCCTTAACGCCGACAAGGACCAGCAAAACTGGCTCCATTACGGCAAAGATTATGAAATGACCCGCTACAGCGGCCTGTCCCAGATCAACCGGGACAACGTCAAGTCGCTGAAGCCGGCATGGAACCTTTCCTTCGGTATTCTCGAAGGCCAGGACAGTCAGGCCGTTGCCGTTAACGGCACGCTGTACGTTACCACTTCGTTCAACCGCGTCATCGCCGTCAACGGCATGACCGGTGACATCATCTGGAAGTACGAGCGCGAGTTGCCGGGCGACGTTTTCCCGAAACTGTGCTGCGACGTGGTTAACCGCGGTGTCGCTGTCTACAAGAACAAGGTTTACCTCGCCACTCTTGATGCCCACGTAGTCGCTCTGGACAACCAGACCGGCGACGTCGTTTGGGACAAGAAGATCGGTGATTACACCTACGCCGAAACGTTCACCATCATGCCTCTGGCGGTCAACAACAAGATCGTCTTCGGTACCGCTGGTGCGGAATACGGTGTACGTGGCTGGGTTGCGGCGATTGACGCCGACACCGGCGCACCGGCCTGGAAGACCTACAGCATCCCCGGCCCGGGCGAGCCCGGCAATGAAACCTGGGGTGGTGATTCCTGGAAGTATGGCGGTGGTTCGGCATGGATTACCGGTTCCTACGACAAGGAAACCAACCTGCTGTACTGGCCGATCGGCAACCCCGGTCCTGACTTCGACCGTCACGTCCGTCCCGGCGACAACCTGTTCAGCAACTCGATGCTGGCGCTTGATGCCGATAGCGGCAAGATCCAGAGCTACTTCCAGTACACGCCCAACGATCCGTACGATTACGACGGCGTGAACGAGAACGTGCTGGTCAACCTCGGTGGCAAGAAGCTCTACATCCACGGCGATCGTAACGGCCACCTCTACGGTATTGACCGGGCCAACACCCGCAAGACCAAGTACGGTCGTGAGCACATCTGCGTTTGGGTTACCCCCATGCTGCAGGTCAACTGGGTGAAAGAGCCGATCTCTCCGAAGAAAGACAACTGCCGTCCGGTGTTCAACTATCCGGAAATGGACGTTGTTTACGACCGCGTGACCACCAACATCGCCCCGTCGCTTGACGGTGGTAAAGAGTGGCACCCGCTGTCGGTCAGCCTGCGCACCAAGATGGCTTATGTGCCGGTTTACGACTTCACCATGGACCTCCAGGCCAAGAAAATGGAATGGAAGCGTGGTGAGTGGTACCTCGGTGCCAAGGTCATCACCTTCAATGCTGGTGCAGGCGCAACCAAAGCCTACGACGCAGCGACAGGTGCGATGGTCTGGGCGCGCTCCCAGAGCTGGCCGGCGACTGGTGGTCTCCTGACCACGGGTGGCGGCCTGGCCTTCTACGGCGATCCGGACGGCATGTTCAACGCCGTTAACGATGAAACCGGTGAGCACCTCTGGGCCTTCCAGGTTGGTTCCGGCGTTCACGGCAACCCGACGACCTACACGGCCGGCGGCAAGCAGTATGTCGCGATCGTGTACGGTGCCGGCGGTGGCGGTATCTGGCCGCTGTACTACGCCAACTTCCTGAAGACCCACACCAAAGGTGGCGGTCTGATGGTGTTCACGGTCGACTGATCGATCGGAGCAGCATCAAGCGAAGTAGACGTAAGCTGGCAGTAATGACAAGGGGGGACGTTGACGTCCTCCCTTGTTTTTTGTGTGCCGGATAGTCTGGTTGGTATGTTCCGGTGGAACTTGGAGCGCATTTTCGGATCACTAGTCAGTACAACCCGAAAATAACGCGCCTAAGGAGAAAGCAGTGAGTAAGCAGGTATTTAAGACATGTCTGACCGTGGCAGTTGCAATGCTTGTCAGCGCAACGGCCTACGCCCAGGACGCAAGTGAATCTCTCGATGTGCTGGAGAGATCGAAGGCCAGAGGAAAGCTGGTCGCATGTGCTGATCCTTACGACTTTCCCTATGCGGCGCGTAATGCCAACCCCCCGGGATTTGACGTGGATATCCTCCGCGAGCTTGCGAAACTCGGCGGTATGGAGCTGGAAATGCACTGGGCCGACACGGGGACCCGTGGCGGCATGTCCCGCGCACTGCGCAACTCGATGATGAAGGGCAAGTGCGATATCTTCGCTGGCGTTGCCGATAATGGCGATGACGACATTCTGATGGGTCAGTTGATGTTCACGGACCCGTATCTTGGCACCGGGTATATCCTGGTGGTTCAGAATAAAGCCAGCGGCATGAAAACCATTGAGGAATTGAGCGCTGCAAACATTCGTATCGGCGTGCAGATGTCAACGCCAATCGATGCACTGCTTCACGACAAGGGGATCGCCCGTGAGCTGTACCCGGACAACGCGCGAGTGATGCGCGGTATGGCCAATGGCGAAGTGGATGCGGCGATCGTGTGGTCGACGGTACTGACCAATGCAAAGCGGAAATATCCTGACGCGACCTTCGAGATGGCTGAGGGTTATGTGCCCGTTGAAGGGCAGCACTGGGATCTGAAATACCTGGTCCGCAAACGCGACATGTCGATGTTGCAGTTTGTGAATGAAGGCGTGAAGCAATTACTGGATAATGGAAAAATCAAGGAGATCGTAGAAAGCTACGGCGTGCCGTTCTATCCGCCTTTCTCGTCATAGAAACTAATTGGAGGTTGAGGACAATGTTGGTGAATTTGTTTAGAAAGCTGTCTGTTCGTGGACTTGCTTTTGCGATGGCGGTTGTTTCGGTCGGTGCCGTGACGAGCCTGTTGCTGGTGCAGCCGGCAATGGCGCAGCACAAGATGAATGAAACCGACCTCGAAGTGCCCACGAACGACATGGACGTCGTGGAGAAGGGTCGAGGCAAGTACGCCCAGCGCTGCGCATTTTGTCACGGTGGCGACGGGCATGGCGGCAAGGGCCCGTGCCTGAGTTGCGGCAAGTTCGCCTATATTGGCAACACCAATGCGGAAATTTACGCGACGATCGCTGGTGGGCTGCCTAACCGCTCGCTCGGCGGCACCATGGGGGCATTTGGCACGACGATGACCGCAGAGGAAATTCTCAGCGTGCTGACCTTCCTGCGGTGGGAAGAGCATCGGCGCATCTCTACTGGAGAAATCCCGGACCCAGCGAAAGACAAGTCAAACGAGCAGGTGGTGTTTCCAAACGTGAACTGATTCAGAATTGCGTTGGCCGGTTTGTGACGGCCACGACGAACAAGCCGGCAAGTGCCGGCTTTTTTGTTGTCCGGATCGAAATGCGATCGTTGCTAATGTTTTCCGGTACTGCCGAAGCCGCCCGTGCCGCGGTCGCTTTGTGCGAAGTCGCCGACCACGTTGAAAGTTACCTGCACGACCGGAACAATGACGAGTTGCGCGATGCGCTCGAGGGGGTTGAGTTCGAACTCCAGACTGCCGCGGTTCCAGACAGAGACAAAGAGCTGTCCCTGGTAATCCGAATCGATCAACCCGACCAGATTGCCGAGCACGATGCCGTGTTTGTGACCGAGTCCGGAACGCGGCAGGATCATCGCCGCCAGGCCAGGGTCGCCGATATGGATCGCAAGCCCGGTTGGAACCAGTGTCGTTTCTCCGGGCTTGACGGTCAAGACGTCGTCGATACAGGCCCGTAAATCGAGACCGGCCGAGCCGGGCGTTGCGTACTCGGGCAATTGATTTTGCAGGCGCGAATCGAGTATTCGCACATCGATCAGTGTCATGTTTGGTCCGGCTTTCGGTCTTGATTAACGTCGATTCTGGTTAACGCGGCGACGCTACTGGCTTGCGAGCGGGTTTGTAGAGCCGTGTGACATGCCGGATCAGGCGGCGCGCCTGATCCAGTTTGGAGCTGCGCGGCAAGCGGTGTGTGCCTTCGTCATCGACGAGAATCAGCTCGTTTTCATCGCTGCCGAGGGCTTCCTGAACCAGATTGGCGGCGATAAGGGGTATTTTCTTGCGGCGGCGTTTTTCTGTCGCATAAGCCTCGACATCCCGGCTCTCGGCCGCGAAGCCGACGCAGAAGGGCGGGTTATCTTGCGTGGCAACCGCTTCGAGGATATCCGGGTTCGGTTCGAATTCGAGCTGCAGGCCCTGATGGGTCTTCTTGATCTTGTGCTGTTGCCGGTTCTTGACGCGATAGTCGGCTACCGCTGCTACGGCGAACAGAATGTCGGTCTGCGCGATGCGCTCCATCACGGCGTCGTGCATTTCCTGCGCAGTGACGATGTTGACGACCGACACGTTCGTCGGCGTTGCCAGGCCGGTCCGTCCCGAGACGAGGGTGACGTGCGCGCCGGCGTCGCGAGCGGCGCGCGCAATCGCGTAACCCATACGCCCGGAGCTCAGATTGGTGATCCCGCGTACCGCGTCGATCGGTTCGAAAGTCGGGCCTGCTGTCACCAGGATACGGGCGCCGGCGAGCAGCTTGGGTTGAAACCAGGAAACGATGGAGTCGACGATCTGGGCCGGTTCAGACATGCGGCCCATGCCGATCTCGCCGCAGGCCTGGTCGCCGCTGGCCGGCCCCTCGATAATGATGCCGTCGTCGCGAAGTTGATTGACGTTGCGCCGTGTCGCGGGGTTCTCCCACATCTGCCGGTTCATCGCCGGCGCGACCATTAGCGGACATTCCCGTGCGACGCAAAGTGTCGCGAGCAAATCGTCGGCAGCCCCGTGCACCAGTTTGGCTATGAAGTCGGCGGTGGCAGGCGCGACTACCATCAGGTCTCGGTCGCGGGATAGCTCGATATGCGCCATCCCGTTGCCAATCCGGTCATCCCACATGCTGGTGTAGACCGGCTTGCCGGTAAGTGCCTGCAAACTCACTGGAGAGATGAAGCGGATGGCTGCCTCCGTCATGACCACCTGTACATCCGCGCCTTCCTTGATCAGCGCGCGTGCAAGATCAGCTGCCTTGTAAGCAGCAATACCGCCGGTCAATCCCAGAAGAATTCGCTTCCCAGCTAGTTCGGCCATTTGCCCCATTCTCACGAGTCCAGATGCGGCAAGTGTAAACTCTTGTTGCATAATGGGAAAGCGGGAGGGGTTATGTCGCTGCGAGATTTGCCGGAGGACGAGCGGCCGCGCGAGAAGCTGCTGCGAAAGGGGGCAGCAGCGCTCGCGGACTCCGAGCTGATCGCGATTTTTCTGCGAATCGGCGTCAGGGGCAAGAGCGCGGTTGAACTGGCGCGCGTGCTGCTCGATCGTTTCGGATCGCTCGGCGGTATCGTCGGCGCCGAACTGGAAGAATTCACCGAGATCGATGGGCTGGGCGAGGCCAAGTACGTTCAGTTGCAGGCCGCCGTTGAACTGGCGAGGCGCGCCCTTGACCAGGAGATGCGGGTCGCGGACAACCTGAGCTCGCCGGACGCAGTGCGGCGTTACCTGCGCCTGTTGCTCGAACAACGGCGTGTTGAAGTGTTCGTCGGCCTGTTCCTCGATGCGCAGAACCGGTTGATCGCTGCGCGGGAGTTGTTTTCCGGGACATTGACCCAGACCAGCGTCTACCCACGCGAGGTGGTGAAAAGCGCCCTGAGCCACAATGCCGCGTCGGTCATCTTTGCCCACAATCACCCGTCCGGGATCGCAGAGCCAAGCCCTGCCGACGAGAGCCTCACGCAAGCCCTCAAGCAGGCGCTGGCGCTGGTGGACGTACGTGTGCTCGATCACTTCATCGTCGGGCAAGGCGGCATGCTGTCGTTCGCAGAACGCGGGTTGCTTTGACGCCTCGATTGATCGCGGTATTTGCCCCGGATTACGGGCATCCGAATCACTATCGGCCTGGCGCGTCGTGCCTGCGCCCGGAGGGTGTCGATGTCAGCTGTTGCTTCGGGCTGCCGCCGGACCAGGCTGTGATGTCACGGTTTCAAGCAGGGACTGAATGTTGCGGATCTGGTAGTTCGCGATCGAGACGACCTCCGAGGTCCCTGCAATGTGTACATAGCGGCTGAGCTCGTCGGGCGCGATGTCGCCAACCGAATAGCGCGCCCGTGGCTCGATCTGGTCGGGCAGGTACACCAGGATGATCATGTCGGGCCTGGTGACTCCGAACGCATCGTTGTCGCTGAGCGTAAAGCGCCGCTCGATCCGGGTGCGCCCCAGGCCGCCCAGGAACTTCGAGATTTTTTCCGACATCTCAGGGTCGGGAACGTGTTCGTGGACGCTTTGCGGGCCAGCGTGAATGCCGTGATAGAACCATGCGCCCTGTTCATCGCGCGAGAAGCGGTGCAGGTTTCCATCGACGGCAATTTCGATAGCAGCGATCTCCTCGAGTGGCGCCGGCATGAGAAACTGCGGACCCGCCGGCGTCTCTTCATCGGATTGCGACGGCTGGTCACGGAACTCGAGCGCTGCAACGACGATGAGTAAGACCGCAAGTATCGCCCAGACAGTGACGCTGCGACCGCCGCGGCCCGCTGTCATCGTTGTCTCCACCAAACGGCAAAGCCGATCAGCGCCAGCAGCGCGGGAATCAGAATGACCGACAGCAGGAACGTTCCCTTCATTTGACGATTTGTCAGATTGACCCGCGGCGGGTCGTAGGTACGCGGCTCTACGCCGATAAGGTTTTCCTGCTCCGCGAGGTAGTTCACCGCATTCAGAAACAGATTCCCGTTGCCGAGGATGTGGAAGAACGAGTTGGTGGCGAAGTCGGAGTCGCCGATGACGACGATACGCGATTTTGCCTTTCCTTCGATCACCGGCGATGGAAGGGCGTCGTCGCCTGCGTTCCCCGTAATTGCGGCTTCGCCCGCGACGCGCTCGGGGCGCAGCGTGGATGTGACCATCACGGTCAGCGGACCAGCCATATCTGTGCCCGGGTCGAAGTCGACGCGGTCCGGGTTGCTCTCGCCGAAACTCTTCTTCGATGTGTTGATCAGGGGCACGACCGACGTGCCCGGGATTCTCTCGGTAGGAGAGAGCGAACGCACGCCGGGGAAAAAGGTCAACGGCAAACCGCGGGTGATCTGGTGGCGGTTGTAGTCTGTGACAGCCGGTGACGAGGGATCCGCCCAGAAATGGCTGAGTTCATCGATCACGAGGTTGTTATCGACGACGATGCCGTACTTGCGCACGATCGGTTCCAAACCGGTTTCGACGAACGGGTCGAGCATCATCAGCGCATTGCCGCCACCGTCCAGATATTTCCCGATGGCATCGACTTCGTCGGGCAGCAATTTTGTCTTCGGACCGGCGACGACAAGCACTGCGCAATGTTCGAGAGACCTGTTTCCCCGCATCATTCCGGTTTTCTCGACGACATAATTCAGCGTTTCGAGACCGTGCCTCGCCTTTGCCATGCCGTGTGTTTCGTGGACCACGATTTTCGAACCGGCGCCGTGTGAATGGCCTGCACCCCCCTCAAGGTGATCGTGCGATTCCATGCTGAACGGATCCGCCTCGCCATGGCCCTCGAGAAAGCATGCCGTCTGTTGGGCGCCGAGGGAGACGCGCAGGATCGCATTGGCGATGTCAGTTTCCTCCGGCCCATGTACCTGCATTTCCCGGTCGCCGCTCTTGAGCAGGGCGGTGCCGGCAAACTGCACGCCATGCAACCGTGCCTGGGCCGGGTTGACCATGGGATCAAAGAACTCGACGCTCACCTTGTCGCTCTGTGCAGCGACCAGTTTGTATCGCTCGATCGCCTCGCGCATTCTCGAGTCGTGGAAGAAGATGATGTGCACCGGGTTCTCGAGGTGCTGCAGCATGGTTATCGTCTGTTCCGACAGCGAATGCTGTTTCCCTTCCGAGAGGTCGAGCCTGGCCGTGTAGCGTGTTGAAAAATACGCGATGACGACCAGCACGCCGATCACGCCAATGGTGAACATGGCAATT
>LJTS01000029.1 GCA_001304425.1 Betaproteobacteria bacterium SG8_40 | reverse complement strand
ATCATCGCAATCTGGTCGCCGCGCAGACGGCGCATTCTCTCGTAGCCGATGTCGTCGATGCGCTTGCCATCGAAAACGATCCTGCCGTCAGCAATGCGTCCGGGCGGCTCGAGCAAGCCGATGATGGCCGCGCCAGTCAATGATTTTCCGGCGCCCGACTCCCCTACCACCCCCAGCACTTCGCCCTCGTCGATGTGAAACGAAACATCATCGACCGCAACCAGCGTTCCGCGCCGTGTCGGAAATTCCACACGAAGGTTCTCCACGCGCAGTAACGGTTTCCTGTTGTTCGCTTCGCTCATCAACGCAACTTCGGATTGAGCGCGTCGCGCATCCAGTCACCGAGCAAATTAACCGCCAGCGCCAGCATGACCAGCGCGAGGCCGGGAAAAATAGTCATCCACCATTCGCCGGAGAACAGGAAATTGTTGCCAAATCGAATCAGGGTGCCGAGGGAAGGCTGTGTGGGCGGCACACCCACACCCAGAAACGACAGGGTTGCTTCGGTGATAATCGCCAGCGCCAGACTGATGGTGGCAATGACCAGCACCGGGCCCATGACATTGGGCAAGACGTGCCGCACCATGATCGCGACCGGGGCGCGGCCAATGACGCGCGCGGCCTGGACGTACTCCTTGTTTTTCTCGACCATGGTCGAGCCGCGCACCGTACGTGCGAACTGCACCCAGTTCGACAGCCCGATGGCGACAATGAGCACGTAGATCGCTACGTCTTCCTGAAGCTCGCGCGGCAATACGGCCTTGGCGAATCCGAACAGGAGCAACGCCACCAGCACCGCCGGAAAGCTGAGTTGCACGTCGGCCAGGCGCATGATGATGTGATCGGTACGCCCGCCCACATAACCGCTGATCAATCCGAGACCGACGCCGAGCACGACCGAGAAGATCACGCTCATGAAACCGACAATCAGCGATACCTGGGTGCCGAACATGATCGCCGAGAGCACATCACGGCCCTGGTCATCCGTACCGAGAAGGTGCTCGCTGCTGCCGCCCTCCATCCAGGCCGGCGGATGAAACGCGTCCATCAGATCGAGCGTCGCCACATCGTTCGTATTGAATGGCGCCAGCACAGGTGCGGCGAACGCGCCGACAAAGAAAACCACCGTCACCAGGAAGGCAACTACGTTGACGGGTGAACGGCGAAAACTGTAGAAGACATCGCTGTCAAAAAAACGGTGCACGCTATCGCGCAGCCGCCAGACCCAGGTGTTGCCTGTTCGCTCTGTACCCATCACCGTCGCCCTCCCCGCGTCCTCAGTGCGCATGGCCTGCACCGTCAAGGCGCAGCCGCGGATCGATCGCGTAATAAAGCAGATCAACGATCAGATTGATGACGACAAAGATGAGCGCCACCAGGCACAGGTACGCTGCCATCACGGGAATATCGACGAACTGGATCGCCTGCAGGAACAGCAAGCCCATGCCCGGCCACTGGAAGACGGTTTCGGTGATGATCGCAAACGCGATCAACGAACCGATTTGCAGACCGGTAATGGTAATCACAGGCACCAGGGTATTCTTGAGCGCGTGTCCGAAATTGACGGCACGGTTGGTCAGCCCGCGTGCCCGCGCGAACTTGATGTAGTCGGTGCGCAGGACCTCCAGCATCTCGGCACGCACCAGGCGCATGAGCAGCGTCAACTGGAAAAGGCACAGCGTCAGCGCCGGGAGAATGATGGACCTGAACCCTTCCCACGAAACCAGGTTGCTTTCCCAGCCCCACAGATCGACCGTCGCGCCACGCCCGAACGACGGCAACCATCCGAGCCAAACGGAAAAAACCAGTATCAGCAGGATACCGATCAGGAATGTCGGCAGCGAAATCCCGACCAGCGAGGCGGTCAGGAGCATCCGGGATATCGCACCGTCCCTGTGCAGGCCCGTATAGACACCCAGCGGCACGCCGATGACGAGCGCCATTACCGCAGCCACGAACACCAGCTCCAGTGTTGCCGGCAACCGCTCGCTGATGGCATCGACGACCGGGATCGACAAACGGTAGGACTGGCCGAAGTCTCCCTGAACGGCGTTTGCGGCAAACCGTGCGAACTGCACCGGGAACGGGTCGTCGAGCCCCAGCGTCTTTCTTGCCCACTCGCGCTCGGCATCGGTAGCCTCGACACCGACCATGTTATTGACCGGATCACCGACAAAGGTGAACAGGGAAAAGGCGATGAAGCCCACGGCAACCAACACGAGGATGGATTGCAGCAGCCGGCGAACGATGTAAGCAAGCATCGATGTCAGTCGATAAACGGCGCGCCCCGGATTACATGGAACCCGGGCCGCAGTGGTTTGGTGGCTCGAACTACTTCATTATGACGTAGCGAAGGTCAACGTCGTTCTGCGGCCGTTGCTTTACTTCCTTGACCCGCTTGCCAACGCCCCAGGCAAGGGTCTGCTGATGCAGAGGAATGTGACCGACGTCCTTGTGGTGAATCGTGAACGCCTCCATGATCATCGCATTGCGTTTGGCGGTATCCATTTCGCCCGCGATCTGATCGGTGAGCGTTTCCACACGCGCATTGGTGTAACGCCCGCCATTCCAGGTGCCCTGGCCTTCGCCGTCCAGCGTCATCAGTTGCAGCAACGGATTGTGCGCATCGTAGCTCCCGGGCGTCCAGCCCAGCATATAGAAGCTCGTGTTGTAGTTCTGCTTGCGGCCGATTTTTTCGAAATGCAATGACTTCGTCTGAGCGTTCAGCTTCACGTCGATGCCAATGCGCTTGAGCATCGGAATGATGGACAGGCAAATGGCCTCGTCGTTGACATAGCGGTCGTTCGGACAATCGAGCGTCACCGGAAATCCATTCGGGTAACCGGCCTCGGACAGCAGCTTCTTTGCCGCTTTCGGGTCATAGGGATAACGTTTGGTCATACCGCGCTGGAAACCGTTGATCCCCTCGGCGATCATCGAACCGGTCGGCTTCGATGCCCTGCGCATGACGACACGATTAATCGCATTGATGTCTATTGCCTGATAAAACGCCTTGCGCACGCGAACGTCCTTGAAAGGATTCTTGCCGCTGCCCGGCATATCCAGCAGTTCGTCGCGATGTTGATCGAAGCCGAGAAAGACAACGCGCAGTTCCGGCCCTTGCATGACCTTCAGTCCCGGCGCACTTGTCAGCCGCGCGATATCCTGCAACGGCACCGGATACATGAGATCGATATCGCCCGACAGCAGTGCCGCGACGCGCGTGGATGCATTGCCGATGGGCTGAAATATGGCCCTGGTCAGGTTGTGCTGCGGCTTGCCCCACCAGTTCGGGTTCGGCACCAGCACCGTGCGTGTGTCGGGAATCCTTTCCTCCAGCATGAACGGTCCGGTTCCGTTGACGTTCAAATTGACGAAGGTGCTGACGACAGCGCCTTCCTCGATGTCCATTCCCTTGTTTGCCTCCAGCCATTCCTTGTCCATGATCCAGAACAGGGGCAGGTTGAGAAGCAGGGTCGGGTCGGGATAACGGGTAACGATGTCGATGGTGTGATCGTCGATCCTGACGATCTTGTCGATGGAGGCAACCGCGAACTTCATGCTCGAGTTCGGTTCGCGGATGCGTTTGAGCGAGATAAGTACATCGTCGGCCGTGAATGCATTGCCGTTGTGGAATTTCACGCCCTTGCGCAAATTGAAGCGCCACGTCAGGGGGCCGGTCTGCTTCCAGTCGGTGGCCAGTGCCGGGTGCAGCGACAGGTCATGGGAGCGGTGAATCAGTCCCTCATAGAGGTTGTCTTTCATCGCATTGTTGGGCCCTTCGTTATTTGTATAGGGATCCAGGCCCAGAATGTCGCCCGATGTCGAATAGCGGAAGGTTTTCGCCTGCGCCGCCACGCCAACCAACAAAGCCGACAGCATCAGGATGACGCAAAGCGCTTTCTTGTTCATCGTCCTCTCCAGAGTTCATTTCGATTGCAAGGCACGCCTGCTCGGTTGGTGCCTCCACTCCACCAGGCCCATTCCACCTCACCAGGCCGAACCTGGCAAGCCGGCCGGACTGTATGCGGAAAGTTTTCGATGGGCTGCGGAGTTACCATTGGACCGGCACCCGGTCATGCTTGCCCGGCACGGAGGGACTTCGACGCCCGGGTCTCGCTGTGCTGACACCGGCCAATCCGGCGAATGGCCGGGCCATCGGCGACACGATCATTGAAAAGGGGACTCGGATCATGAAAAAACCAAAGCTGCGCACGGGAATCATCGGCGCCGGATTCTCCGCACGTTTTCATTTCGAGGCGGTCCAGCGGGTCGTCTGCGCCAATGTCGACGTCGTCGGTGTACACGCGAGAACCGATGCAAGCACGCGTGCCTTTGCCGACAAGCACGCGATCGAGGCGTTCGGCAACATTGATGCGCTGCTGGACGGCGTCGATGTGCTGCACGTCTGCGTCCCCCCGGCGCTGCACGAAGATGTCGCGATAAAGGCCTTGTCGCGTGGCGTGTATCCGATCGTGGAAAAGCCGCTGACAGGATACTTCGGCGGCGGAGCCGAAGATTTTGACGGCCGCAATGCCTCCATGACCGAAGCCAGGGACGGCGCGCTGGACAGCATCAGGCGCATGCGCGAGGCGGAAAGCCGCTCGAAAGCGCGGATACTTTATGCAGAGAACTGGGTTTACGCCCCGACAATCCAGAAAGAACGGGAGATTCTGGAAAAGACCGGTGGGCAGATCCTCTGGATGCATGGCGAGGAAGCCCATTCGGGCTCGCACGCGCCAAGCTACGGCCATTGGCGCCTGGCGGGCGGCGGCTCGATGATCGGCAAGGGTTGCCATCCGCTGACGGCCGCGCTGTACCTGAAGAAAGTCGAAGGCCGGGCGCGCTTCGGGAAACCGATCCGGCCGGCGAGCGTGACCGCGCGCGCTCACACGCTGACCCAGCTGCCTGGCTTCGTCGATACCGGACATCTTCGTGCCGACTACAACGATATCGAGGATTTCGCGATGATCCACGTCACCTTCGAGGACGGAACCATCGCAACGGTGTTCGCATCGGAGGTCGTTCTTGGCGGCGTCCACAACTGGCTGGAGGTCTGTGCCGGCAATCACCGCGCAATCTGCAATCTCAATCCGTCGAACCAGATGCAAACCTACAATCCGGTGGAGAGCCAGTTCGACGACATCTACGTAGTGGAGAAGATCGGCACCAAACAGGGCTGGGCCATGACCGCACCCGACGAGGATTTCTCGCACGGCTTTCCCCAGGAGATCGAAGCGTTCTACCGCACCGTGGCCCATGGAGACGACGTGGAAAGCGACAGCCAACTGGCGGCCGACTGTATCTCGACGATCTACAGCGGTTATGTTTCAGCGGCCAACCGTGGCAAGGAAGAACCGGTCACCCTGCTTTAGCTTGCGGCTTTCCTTAACGCACGATTCCGTGTGAGTGTTCGCGCGCTCACGAAACGCGTAAACGAAGGGCATCCCGGCGCGGTGCCTGAATTCGCCCGTTACGAACGCGGCAACATGAAAGCGGAGAAAAAATCCGAAAGCGCCTGGTGCGCGCGCAGGGGCAGCACATGGGCGACGTACTGGTCGGGGCGTACCAGCACCATGCAACCTTCTGCCCGATCGATGCCGCGCAGTTCGAAGATATCCTCGCCATTGTCCAGGTCCGCACAGAATGCTTTCTCGTAATCACGCAATCCGTAGCGTCCTTTGGACGGCAGCAGCAGTTCGGGAAGTTTCTCAAGCGCAAGCGTCCGGTGTCCCTGCTGGAATATCGCGCGCACGTCGAAGACCGAGTCGATATCCAGACCCGCCGGCGTGAACCGGCGCACCGGCGAGTCCGGCGACCGGACGAGGAAGTCGCACAGCAAGCGGATTCCCGAGGTCGCAGACAGCGGGTCACCGGCCCCAGCAAAGGCATACAGGCGCCAACGTCCGTCCGCCTTCCCGGCGTGACCAAGGTGCACCCGCATGGCGTCCGCCAAACGGATCACCGGTGCGGAATGAAAGCGCATGCCGATCGTAAAGCCCGTGGCCAGGCGTTGATAGTCTGATTCGCCGCAAATGACGGAAGCCCGGTAATGCGTTCCGACGCCCGCGGTGAACCGTCCGTGCCGGACGAAATATGCCTGGAACGCTTTCGGATCGATTCCGTCGGCGTGATTCATATTCGTATCAGCGTCCAGCGCGGGACGATCGCTGAACATCCGGGCGAACTCGCGATCGAAGTCGATCAGTTCCTGGGAAACACGTTGGCGCTCCGCCGAGTAGGTATGCAAAAGCGCCGGCGCGCATTGTCTGCGCAATACCGAAGCGAGCTTCCAGCCGAGGTTGAAACTGTCCTGCATGGAAAAATTCATACCCTGCCCGGCCTTCGGGCTATGGGTATGGCAGGCATCGCCGGCGATGAACACGCGCGGCGTACGCACACCCGCTGCTTGTTCGGGAACATCATCGAACCTGTCACAAATGCGCTGACCGATTTCGTATACCGACCACCAGGGAACCTGTTTCACGTCCAGCGTGTACGGATGCAGAATGCGTTGCGCCGCCGCGATGACCTGCTCGCAGGTGATATTGCGGCTGCTGACCCGCTCGTTAGCGTTGAGTTTGTCCAACTCCACGTAAATGCGCACCAGATAGCCGCCTTCACGGGGAATGATCAGTGCGTTGCCATCTTTGGCGGAATGGATGACCGCCTTGAGGCGTATGTCCGGAAAGTCGGTAACGGCCAGAACATCCATCACGCCCCAGGCCTGATTGGCGGAATCCCCCGCCTGTTTCCTGCCGATGGCTTTGCGCACCGCGCTGTGTGCTCCGTCGCAGCCAACGACGTAGCGCGCCTTGACGATCTCCACCGCGTTCTCGTGCTGCGCATCGGTTCGCAGCAACCTGACAGTAACCGGGTAGTCGGCGTCGTCGCTCTGGTCGATCTTCAGGTCCAGCAGCCGGCGCGAATAATCCGGTTCCAGCCCGTTTGGCGAATTGCGCATCAACTCGAGATAAAAATCATGCACGCGTGCCTGGTTCAGGACGACGTGCGGAAACTCCGACAGGCCGTCCTCGACATCGCGCACCCGGCCGTGACGACGTATGTTTTCCGGCCGCTTCTCGTCCGGCTTCCAGAAAGTGACTTCGTTGATCCAGCAGGCTTCCTTCAGCACGCGCTCGTTGAAATTGAATGCCTCGAACATTTCCATGGTGCGGCAAGCGATGCCATCGGCCTGACCAAGCCGCAGCGGCCCGTTTTTCTGCTCGACGATACGCGTGGTGATATCCGGAAAGGCCGACAGCTGGGCAGCCAGCGTCAGTCCGGCCGGACCACAGCCAACAATCAGCACATCCACGTGCCCGGGAAGCGCTTCGTCTTGCGCGCGTTGCCCGACATGGCTGGACGCATCGCTCACGAAAGGATCGCCCGGTTTGTATCCATCAAGATGAAATTGCATCGCCTGAATCCATGCTGTTCATTTTTTCCGGGTGGTGGCCGATCGATCGTTCGGCAACTGCACAACGGACCAGCCCGGCAGAAGAAGGGAAATCACCGCTTCAGCCCCTCCTTACCGAGCCGCCAGCGCAGCGTGTCGATACGGTCCTGGCCGAAGAATGGTTCGCCGCTGAACTCGAATGTCGGCACGCCCCAGTGCCCGGACTTCTCAAGAGCGCGTTGATTCGCCTCGACCTCGGCTTTATGGGATGCCGGATCGTCGATCGCCTCGTCCATACTCGCCAGATCGAGATCCGCCCGCGCCGCCGCGTCTGCCAGATGGCTCCCCTCATGCCAGTCGCGAGTGCCGCCGAAAATGACGGCCGACACCTCCGCGGCGAACTGGATGCCACGGCCACGCCGTTGCGCTTCGACACCCAGGTAAGTCAGCCGATAAATGTAGGGCTGGTCGGGCGCGATAGCGTAAGTCTTCAGGTCCTGCACGATGGGATCGGGCGAGGGCCACCGGTGCGGCATGCCGAGCATCTCGGCGCGGCGCAGCCAGTCGATCATGATGTACTTCGCGCGCTTTACGTTTTCCGGACTGAAGAAATCCGGCTGCCGCAACGCCAGCGGCAGCACCGGGCGTAGTGCGACGCCGACGTCGAAGTCGCGCTCTAGCGCCAGTGCACCCGGCGTAGCCAGATATGAGTAGGGGCTCCTGAAAGAATAAAAGAGATTGATGGTGTTGCTCACGAGCATTCCTCCGGGTCGCCATTCTGGTTCACTTTAACTGCGCTGGCTGCACGTTGGTGGAAAGCAGGCATTGTTTACAGTAGTGTATGGCAAACGCGGATTCGCCTGACGCTGGAACCCGGAGCGTCGCAAGTGACCCGGGCGATGCACCGCCTCGGACGAGAGCATCAAATGGCCGTGCAACAGTATGCGCGCCAGGAGACGCACGACCGACAGGCCTGATGGATCAGGATGGAAACGGGGCGCTCGCAGAACGGCGGTATTTTCCTTTATGCCATGTCCGCCCTCGTCCGTCGGCTGCGTTTAACGGGCATCACATCATGAACAGCGATTACGGGAAACAAAAGGAGAGTATCTGGCACGAGATGGCGGTCGAGGACGCCATTGATACTTTGCGGACGAATGCAGACGGTCTGTCTGCTGATGAGGCCGCGGCACGGCTCGATACATACGGACCGAACAGCCTGCCCGAACCGGCGAAACGCAGCGCGCTGATCCGCTTTGTCCTGCACTTTCACAATATTCTCATCTACGTTCTTCTCGGTTCCGCACTGATCACCGCGACTCTCGGCCACGTTGTCGATACCTGCGTCATCCTGGCGGTGGTCATCGCCAATGCCGTCATTGGTTTCATCCAGGAAGGCAAGGCGGAAAAGGCGATGGTCGCCATCCGGAAGATGCTCGCCTTGAAAGCATCCGTCGTGCGTGCGGGGCAGCGACGAGCGGTTGACGGCGAAGCGCTTGTTCCCGGCGACATCGTTTTGCTGGAGGCGGGAGACAAGGTGCCCGCAGATCTCCGGCTGCTTCGCGCTCACGGCCTCCAGATTCAGGAGTCGATCCTCACCGGTGAGTCAGTGCCGGTGGAAAAGCATGTCCGTGCCGTACCGCGCGACGCCCTGCTCGGTGACAGGGCATGCATGGCATATAGCGGCACACTGGTAACCAGCGGTCTCGGCAGGGGCGTGGTCGTCGCGACCGGAATTCACTCCGAGATCGGCAGGATCAGCGGAATGCTTTCCACGGTCGAAACGCTGACAACGCCGCTTGTCCGGCAGATGGGTGCCTTTGCGCGCTGGCTCACCGTCCTGATTCTTCTGATCGCCGCAGTACTGCTGACCTTCGGCTACTTCGTGGAGCATTTCGAATTCGCTGACATGTTCATGGCAGTGGTCGGTTTGTCGGTCGCGGCGATACCGGAAGGATTGCCGGCCGTTCTGACGATCACGCTGGCTGTCGGCGTTCAGGCCATGGCCCGGCGCAATGCCATTGTGCGACGCCTGCCCGCCATCGAAACGCTGGGCTCCGTTTCGGTGATCTGCACCGACAAGACGGGCACACTGACCCGCAACGAGATGATGGCCGCCTCCGTCGTCACCCAGGCACACGTCTTCTCGCTGGAAGGGACAGGTTACGAACCGAGGGGCGTCATCAAACTCAACGATGCCGAGGTCAGCGCGAGCGAACACGCGGTACTCGAAGAACTCGGGCGTTCGGCCGTTCTTTGTAACGACGCGTCACTGCATGAACGGGGCAGCGTATGGCATGTCGAGGGCGATCCGATGGAAGGTGCCCTGCTTGCGCTATCGGGCAAGGTCGGTATCGACATGCGAAAGGAGCTCGCCGACTGGACACGCACCGACGCGATACCCTTCGACGCCAGACACCGCTTCATGGCGACACTCAATCACGACCGTCAAAACCATGCGTTCGTATCCCTCAAGGGAGCCCCGGAGCAGGTGCTGTCGAATTGCAGCGAACAACGCACGGTCACTAACGGAACCGAGCCCATCGACCTGGACTATTGGCACAGCAAGGCAGAGAGCATCGCGGCGCAGGGACAACGCGTACTCGCGTTTGCGGTCAAGCCGGTTGCCCCGGAACATGCCCTCCTCGAATTTTCCGACGTGCAGAAAGGGCTGATTCTCATCGGTCTCGTCGGGCTGATCGACCCGCCACGCACCGAAGCAATCGAAGCGGTGGCCGAGTGTCACCGCGCCGGCATACGCGTAAAAATGATCACCGGAGATCACAGAGGCACGGCCGCAGCCATTGGCAGGCAAATCGGCTTGCTGAACCCGGACAAGGTTCTGACCGGCGCGGACCTGGACGCAATGGACGATACCGCCCTATCGGCCGCCGTGCTGGATACGGATATATTTGCGCGCACCAGTCCGGAGGACAAACTCCGGCTGGTCATGGCGCTGCAGGCGCACGGCATGACCGTCGCGATGACAGGAGACGGGGTGAACGACGCACCAGCCCTCAAGCGCGCCGACGCCGGAATCGCCATGGGATTGAAAGGCAGCGAGGCCGCCAAGGAGGCAGCGGAACTCGTGCTTGCCGACGACAATTTCACGTCGATCGCCGCGGCCGTGCGCGAAGGGCGCACCGTATACGACAACATCAAGAAAGTCATCAGCTGGACCTTGCCAACCAACGCCGGCGAAGCGATGACCATCATTGTCGCCCTGCTATTCGGGATGACTCTCCCGATCACCCCGGTGCAGATACTCTGGGTCAACCTCATTACCGCGATTACGCTCGGACTGGCGCTTGCCTTCGAACCCACCGAAGACAACACCATGCGTCGCCCGCCACGGCCGGTAAACGAGCCGCTCCTGACCGGCGACCTCGGATGGCACATCATCTTCGTTTCCGCGCTGTTCGTGGCTGGCGTATTCGGCATGTACACCTCCGCGCTGGATCGCGGCTATCCGGTTGAACTGGCAAGGACCATTGCCATGAACACGCTCGTGGTCATGGAGATCTTCCACCTGTTCTTCATTCGAAACATCTACGGCACGTCGCTCACATGGAGGGCGCTGCGGGGTACAAAGGTCGTGTGGGCCACCGTGATCAGCGTGACCGCCGCGCAGTTCGCGATCACATTCCTGCCCCCGCTGCAGCAAGTATTCAGCACGCGAGCCGTGCCGTTTCTCGATGGTGTCCTCATAGTGGCGATCGGCGTCGCGCTGTTCGCGATCGTTGAAACCGAAAAACAACTCCGGCTCCGTTTGCGCGAACTTCGGGCGCCGCGTCGCGTGCGATGACCGTGACCGGGCAGACTTTCCCGGCCGCCGCTCATGCCGGCATCTGGCACGTCGGGACCAGGATGCAGGAGTGAAAGTCATCATGGGAGAGAAACGGGCACGCTTGATTGCACTGCGGACGCGTTTCCCCTGACAGGTGTTCAGCCTGTGGAATGCAGGCGGCGTATACAGTAGTGTATTGCCTGCATGTGGCCCGATGGCGACAGCACCTACAGGAGGAGAGCCCGTACG
This sequence comes from Betaproteobacteria bacterium SG8_40, assembly GCA_001304425.1. Classification (GTDB taxonomy): domain Bacteria; phylum Pseudomonadota; class Gammaproteobacteria; order Burkholderiales; family Eutrophovitaceae; genus SG8-40. Next base: position 2,033 of record LJTS01000029.1, on the reverse strand, counting down.
ATGTCACAACAGCAATTCTTCAATCTGCACGACCTTTCCCAGGGAATTGCACGCGACCTTGCCAGCGGTGTGCGCACACGTATTTTTCCCGGCGAGAACGTGATGGTGTCGGTGGTGCGCATCAGCCCGAACCGTGCCGGTGAAATCCACAGCCATCCGCAGGAGCAATGGGGCGTCATGCTGGAAGGCAGTGGGGTACGGATACAGGGCGGTGTAGAGCACGAAGTCAAGGCCGGAGACTTCTGGCAAACACCGGGAAGCGTCCCGCACGGTTTTCGTGGCGGACCGGAAGGGGCCCTGATACTCGACATATTCAGCCCGCCGCGAGACGAATACAGGAAAGCCGGTTCCGGTTTCGGGGCGGAAAACAGCTGATGGAGACACCGACTTGACCAAACCCTGCCTCGGCCCCGACCCGAACCCGCGCGCGCCGAAGTTCTCCATGCCGGCGCATGCATGCGACTGTCATGCGCATGTACTTGGCCCGCCCGAAAAATACCCCTACGTAGCGCAACGCTCCTACACGCCGCCAACCGCCACGCTCGAGAGCTACCAGGCGCTGCATCGCGTGCTGGGCATCGAACGCGCCGTCATCGTGCAACCGTCGGTTCATGGAACGGACAACCAGGTGACGCTCGATGGCATCGCCGGTTACGGTCCCGGCGCGCGAGGTATCGCCGTTGTCGAGGCAGACGTCGATGATCGCGAACTGGCACGGCTCGACGCTGGCGGCATGCGCGGCGTCCGTCTGAACCTGTTGTTTGGCGGCGGCGTCGGCTTGCAGGCCCTCGAGCCCTTGTCGGAACGAATAGCCGATATGGGGTGGCATGTGCAACTATTGGTCGACGCGCGCGATCTGGTGGAACTGGCACCCCGGCTGCGCCGGCTCCCGGTTCCGGTCGTGATCGATCACATGGGGCACATGAACGTGGCGCATGGCGTGGGCCATCCGGGATTTCAGGCTTTGCTTGGACTGGTCAAGGAAGGCACGTGCTGGATCAAGCTCTCCGGCAATTACCGAATCTCGGCGGCAGGGCCGCCTTACGCGGACGCAATCCCGTTCGCGCGCGCGCTGATCGAGGCAGCGCCCGTGCACATGGTCTGGGGAACCGATTGGCCGCACCCGGCGTTGACGCACGACATGCCCAACGACGGCGATCTGATCGATGCGCTCGATGACTATGCGCCGGAGGCCGATCTGAAGCGCGCCATCCTGGTCGACAATCCGGCACGCCTTTATGGCTTTGATGCATAGGGGCATGGTATCGGCCACCCGGGCAGTACTGGCGGCAAGAAAAAAACGCATCCCTGATGCCAGGGATGCGTAAATAGGGAGAGAGATTGCATGAAGCGTTGTTTAGCCTGATCGCCGGGGCGCGCAGGTGTTGCTGGGTGTTGCCGCTCAGCCCGGAATCACTTCACGGGCCTGGCCAGATCAAATGATTTCGGTTAGCACCTTTGGGCTGGACACTCCGTCGAGCTGAACACGCTTGGCGGCATCCTCGAGCACTTTGTGCTCGTTGGTTCCTGCGCCAGGGCTCTGCGGATGCGGTGCGGCAAAGGCAGTGCCCGAGGCGAACAGAGCGGCCAGGGACGCGGCGGCGATAATGCGTTTGGTTGCTGACATATGATTCTCCTTCAGGCGTTGCGTTAATCGGACTGGCGATCCTGTTTCCGGGCGGCCAGTGACGCCATATTAGGCTGCGGGCCCCGTCACGGCTGCGAACTGCGGCGCTGCACAAATGTGCGATATTCACAAAACAGGCTATTTCGGCCGGTGTGGCGCCAGTCCGGCCCCGCAGCGTGACCGGTCCCGGCGGAATGGAAGGCCATGGGGCAACAAGGGGAGACACCGTGAGTTCAGACAATAAAAATCCGTTTCGCGCGGGTGAGTTCGAGATCGAAATCATCGTTCACGGTTTTCCCGGCAAGAGCGTATGTCACGGGCCGCTGGGCTTCAGCACGATTGCGCTGGTTCGTCACAAGGACCGCGTCGCACTTGTGGACGTGGGCGGATTCGGACAGCGGCTGCT
>LJTS01000028.1 GCA_001304425.1 Betaproteobacteria bacterium SG8_40 | reverse complement strand
TCAGCGCTTAGCTGTTTGTCGGATGTCATATTCTGATGGTCGGGGGAATAGTTTGAACCCTTATCCTGGAAAGAGTCTGCGATCGGCAAACCCGCCGGCTGCGGTCCTGATGCGATATGCGCTTCGCAATTCCGTAAAGCCTTCACGGAACGCAGTTTCCATGCCAATGCGCCTGACGCAATACCCCTCCCGCCAGGTCCTCGCCGCGGGGTAATGGTATCCCGTAAAGCGTTCCGTTTGAACCCGGCGTTGGCTGCGCCCCGCTAGCGATATCAATCCGGAACAGCGTACCGTTATCGACTATGCTTCGACTCGACTGCCGGACGTTCGACAGAACGGGTGGGCAGTGTTGACGGCACGCAGTCGGACCTTGAGCGGGATCAGGCCGAAAGTTCAGAAGTCCCTGCCTGATACGCAACTCTGATGCCGGATGCGTGTCAGACCGGCTATCAAGTTTATCGAGGCTCGCTTGCGTTGCCATCACACCTTTCCGGGCATCCAATGGCGCGGCTGACGCGTATTTCCTCCTTTGCAGGAATGATTGCGGGAACATTCGAGGAAAAACTTTTATGCTGATTCGCAAACCGACTGACATTTCGCCATCGGAGATCACACCCGATTCGGTCTACACAAAGCGCCGCACGCTCATCAAGGCGGCGTTGGGGGGCGGAGCGATTGCAGCAGCATTCCCGGCGTCGCGGTTGCTCATGGACATGCCCGAGGAGCGCAAGGCGGCGAAGCTCGGTCTGTTGAGCAAAAGTGAATTCTCGACCAACGAGGAGCAAACGCCTTATGGCGACGTTACCTCGTACAACAACTTTTACGAATTGGGTACCGGAAAGGACGATCCGGCGCGCAATGCAGGGTTCCTGCAAACGCGTCCGTGGACGGTGCTGGTCGATGGCGAAGTCAAGAAGGAACGCACCTTTGGCATAGAGGAATTGCTGAAGCTGGCGCCGCTGGAAGAGCGGATCTATCGCCTGCGATGCGTCGAGGCCTGGTCGATGGTCGTGCCCTGGGTTGGTTTTCCGCTATCCGCGCTGATCAAGCAGATGGAGCCGACCGGCAACGCGAAGTACGTGGAGTTTACGACCTTGCACGACCCGCAGCAGTTGCCCGGACAGCGAATTCCGTTGCTGGACTGGCCGTACACCGAGGGACTGCGCATGGACGAGGCGATGAACCCATTGACGCTGCTGACGCTGGGCTTGTACGGGGAAGTACTGCCGAACCAGAACGGTGCACCGGTGCGCATCGTCGTGCCATGGAAATACGGTTTCAAGAGCGCGAAGTCGATCGTGCGTATCCGGTTTACCGAAAACCAGCCGGCCACTTCGTGGAACGAGATCGGCGGTCAGGAGTACGGTTTTTACGCCAACGTCAATCCGAATGTCGATCATCCGCGCTGGAGCCAGGCGAGGGAACGCCGCATCGGCGAGCTCCTCAAGCGCGATACGCTGATGTTCAACGGCTACGCTGACCAGGTCGCCAGCCTCTACGCCGGAATGGATCTGAAAAAGTTTTACTGACCGTTCGTTTCTGCGATTGGTTTCCTGAATTTTCTGCTGTAACGCGGCGCACTATCGATACAATGGATGCCTATGTTGCCCCGCCAGCTTGACGCCGTACGCATCGCGCGCATCAAGGCGGCGCTGTTCGTTGTCTGTCTGATGCCTCTTTGCCTGCTGGTCTGGCGCGGCTTCAACGGCGGACTGACGGCCAATCCGATCGAATTCATCACGCACACCACCGGCTGGTGGACGTTGGTGTTTGTTTTGATCACGCTGTCGGTCACGCCGTTGCGCCGGTTGCTGGACATGCCGTGGCTGTTGCGGCTGCGCCGCATGCTGGGGCTTTACGCATTTTTCTACGCAAGCCTGCATTTTCTGACGTGGCTTGTCGTGGACCAGTTTTTCGACTGGGGCGCTATCGTCAAGGACATCGTCAAACGCCCCTACATCACGGTTGGCTTCAGCGCGTTCGTGCTGTTGCTGCCACTCGCGGCGACATCGACCAATGCGATGGTTCGCCGGCTGGGCGCGGCGCGCTGGCAGGCGTTGCATCGAGCGGTTTACCTGATCGCCATCCTCGGCGTCGTGCATTTCTGGTGGCTGGTGAAGAAGGACATTCGCGAGCCGCTGGCATTTGCTACGGTCCTGGCCATCCTGCTGGGCGCGCGCCTGGTGTTTGCATGGCGCAAGCGGGTTGTCGCGGCGTCTGCGAGGGCGCAGCAGACCTGAGCGCGGCTGTGCGGCTTGCTGTGGCGATGGCCAGGCGATAAAGTCAGGTGTCACAAGTCGGTTGAACAGGCAAATCATGAAAGTCGGCATACCAAAGGAAATCAAGAATCACGAGTATCGTGTCGGTGTGATTCCGGCAGGTGTGCATGCGCTGGTCGAACGCGGCCACGAAGTGGTGGTGCAGGCGGGCGCAGGTGCGAAAGCCGGTTTTGCAGACGATGCTTACGCGAAGGCCGGCGCACAGATTGTCGCCAGCGCCGAAGAAGCATTCGATGCCGGGATGGTCGTCAAGGTAAAGGAACTCCAGCCGAGTGAATACGCGCTGGTGCGTCGAGGACAAATCCTTTTTGCCTACCTGCATCTGGCGCCCGATCCGGAGTTGCTCGATGCGATCATGAAGTCCGGAGTGTCCGGCATCGCCTACGAGACCGTGGAGCGCGACGGCAAACTGCCGCTGCTGGCGCCGATGTCGCGCATTGCCGGGCGGCTTTCGATCCAGTTCGCTGCATGGGCATTGCAAATGGCAAATGGCGGCAGTGGCGTGCTGATGGGCGGCGTCGGCGGTGTGCCGCCAGCAAGGGTGGTGGTGATCGGTCCGGGTGAGGTCGGGACCAATGCCGCGCAAGTCGCTGCCGGCATGGGTGCGGAGGTGATGCTGATGGGAATCGATCCGGATCATTTGGCGCAGCTCGATCAAATCTATCGTGGCCGGATCAAGACCTGTTACTCGGAGCCGCTGGCGATTGCCGAGCATGTGGCTGATGCCGACGTTATCGTCAGTGGCGTGCTGATCCCCGGAAAGCTGGCGCCGAAACTGATTTCGCGGAAGTTACTCGCGAGTATGCGCCCAGGTTCGGTACTGGTCGATGTGGCGATCGACCAGGGCGGTATTGCCGAAACATCGCGTCCGACTTCGCATACGGACCCCATTTATGTCGAGGAGGGCGTGGTGCATTACTGCGTACCGAACATGCCGTCCGCAGTGGCACGCACGGCGACCCTGGCGCTGGCCCACGCGACCTACCCGTACATGCTGAAACTCGCGGACAAAGGGCTCGATGCGCTCGACGATGACGAAGGATTGGGGAAGGGGTTGCAGGTTCACGCAGGTGCGATTACGCATCGCGGCCTGGCCGAGGACGTGAACAAACCGCACCGTTCGTTCGGAGAAGTTCGCGGCTGAAGTGGCGCGTTTTCTTGCGAGACAGCTTTACCCTGAAGGCACCAAGGCTTGGGGCATCGGCTGGACGTTGCATGCGCGTCCATTCCGTGCCGCACGCAAGCGAACCTGATTGCCTGGGTTTCTTCAGTTTTCTTTGTGTGCTTCGTGCCTTTGTGGTGAGGATTTCCGTTCTTGATCTTGTGCAATCGGCGTGTTTGCATGCTCTTCGCTCGCATCTGTGTTCTCGGCGCGGGCGGCGACCAGTATTCCGCCCAGCAGCGCGGCGAAGCCCGCCAGTTGCAGGCCGACGAAGCCTTCGTCGAGTAACCACCAGGCGAGCAATGCCGAGCCAATCGGTTCGCCGAGGATCGACAGGGCAACGAAGGTCGCGGAGAGCCGGCGCAGTGCCCAGTTAAAGGACGTGTGGCCGAGCAGTTGCGGCCCGAGCGCCAGCGCGGCGATCAGCAGCCAGGCCTTGCCCGACACGCTGGATATCGATTCGTCGCTTGCGAGCGCGGCGACGATCAGCGCAAGGGCGGCGAACGAATAGGTCAGCCAGACATAACTGAGCAGCGAAAGATTGCTGCGCAAGCCGCGACCGATCAGCAAATACCCTGACGCGGCAAGCGCACCCAGCAGCGCCAGCGAATTGCCGAGCAACGGCGCGCTCGTCGGTGTGCCGTGGGCATTCTCCGCAAGGAATATCAGCAGCGTGCCTGCCAGCGTCAGCGAGACGCCGATGAGTTGTACCCGGCGCGGTTTTTCCTTTAGCAACCAGGCTGAGAGCAATGCGACCCAGACGGGATTGGTCGTGACCAGCACGGTACTGTTGGCAACGGAGGTGTATTCGAGGGACGCGGTCCAGGTCCAGAAATGCGCTCCGAGCAAAAGGCCCGAAGTGGCGCAAAGGAGCAGGTCTTTTCGCCGCAGGCGCAGCAATTCCGGACCGGCACGCGAGAGTGCGAGTGGTGCCATCAGCAGCGCCGCAAGGCTCAAGCGGCCGGCAGCGATCAGCGCCGACGACGCACCGTCGGCCTGGGCGTAACGAATCAGAATCGATGCGGTGGAAACAATGGCAACGCCGATCCCGAGAACGACAAAGGGCGCGCTTCGGGTCACGGCCGCCGGCGCATACGTCCAGCGGGCCGGTCAGTGAACCCGATCGGGTGGTACGGGAAGGTCCGGCACCTGGAAAACGTCGATGCCTTCGTCGCGCAAGGCTTCGATGTCGTTCGGGGAGGCTTGCCCGCGGATCGAGCGCCGCGGTTTTTCCTCATAGTGGATCTTGCGCGCTTCTTCGGGGAACTTGCTGCCGACATCTTCGCTGTTCTTCAGGACGAATTCGACAAACTTGCGGTGAAGCGACTCCATGTCGACGCCAGCCACAGCCGTTTCGCCGGATGGCTTGGCCGGTGCCGCTGCCAGTTCCGCGCGGCCAGTATTGACGTAAGGCGCGGACAACTGACGTGAAATACTGACCGAGCCGCAGACCGGGCAGGAAACCTGGTCGTCTTCCACCTGGGCGTCGAAGTCCTCCGCAGAAGAAAACCAGCCTTCGAAGCGGTGTTCTTTTTCACAGGAAAGATCGTAAACAATCATCAGTCTGGTCCACTCCGTACCTTGGTCTGCAAGCCGCTCGGCAACAACGGTGACAACACTTCATGAGTTTAGCGGATTTGCGGCTTATAGATGGGCTTGAAAAGCCTGAATACAAGAGCCGGTCCGACGTTTCACGGCAGGCGCTTTTCTCCGGCGTACAAGTCGTCGACGCGTTCGCGGGCGCGGATGAGGTGGACTTTGCCGCCGTCGACCATGATTTCGGCGGCGCGCGGCCGGGTGTTGTAGTTCGAACTCATGCTCATCGCGTATGCTCCGGCGGACATCACCGCCAGCAGGTCTCCTTCGCCGATTGCCAGGCTGCGTTCCTTGCCGAGGAAGTCACCGGTTTCGCATACCGGACCGACAACGTCATAGGTCATGGCCGAAACACCGGATCTGCGTACGGGGCGGATGTCGTGATGCGCGTCGTAGAGCGCCGGGCGCATCAAGTCGTTCATCGCGGCATCGATGACCGCGAAGTTCTTTTCCTCGCCATGCTTGAGGTACTCGACCCGGGTCAGCAATACGCCGGCGTTTCCGACCAGGGAGCGGCCCGGTTCGATCATCACGGTTTGCCGCCGCTCGCCCAGCGTTTCGAGCAGCATGCGCACCAATCGCTCGTGTGCCGGTGGTGATTCGTCCGTGTAGCGGATGCCGAGTCCGCCGCCGAAATCGACATGCTCGATTTCGATTCCGTCGGCCGCCAGCTCGTCGACCAGGCTGATGACCTTGCGGGCCGCATCCGCCATCGGCGCCAGTTCGGTCAGTTGCGAGCCAATGTGGCAGTCGATGCCGACCACGTTCAGCGAGGGGCTGGCGTGTGCCTGCCGGTAGAGCCGTAACGCGTCTTCGAAGCGAACGCCGAACTTGTTCTGCCGCAGGCCGGTTGAAATGTAGGGATGGGTGCGCGCGTCGACATCCGGATTGACGCGGATACTGACCGGAGCAACAAGCTGCGCTTCACCGGCGATGCGCGCCAGGCGATTCATTTCGGATTCCGACTCGACGTTGAAACACAAAATGCCGGCGGCGAGCGCATCGCGCAGTTCGGCTTCGCTTTTTCCGACACCCGAGAAAACAACCTTGCGGGGGTCGCCGCCCGCTGCCAGAACGCGCTTGAGTTCTCCGCCGGATACGATGTCAAAGCCACTGCCGAGGCGCGCAAGCACGTCGAGCACGGCAATGTTGGAATTGGCCTTGGCCGCATAGCAGATCAGGTGCGGATGGTTGCCGAAGCCTTCGTCGTAGGCGCGATATGCCGCCGTGAGTGCAGCGCGTGAATACACGAAACACGGTGTGCCGAACTGTTCGGCGATGCGGGTAAGCGGCACGTCTTCGACGTGCAGCGTGTCGTCGCGCTCGGTGAAGAAGTTCACTGTTCTTTCTTGTCCTCGTCTTCGTAAGCCTTGTCACCGACCTCGGGTTCGAGGTCTTCGTCGCCGGTGTCGAGTCTGACACCCTCGTCAATCGATGGCGGCTGCGCGGGCGCCGCTTCCGCTTCCGCCGCGGGCAAATAGAGCGCGCCCTTGGAGCCGCAGCCGGTCAGAAGGGCCAGAATCAGTATCAGTATCGTGTGGCGCATGTTTGTGTGTGCTTCGCGCGGGGCCGCCGAGTGTAGCACGTGCGTTTGTGCTCCCGCCTTGCTGCTGAAAGCCGGTCCCTGACTGCGTTCGTCAAGGCGTCAGCGGCACCGGGCAGCGGAAGAAAGCAATACGGACGGCGGCTTGCACCGCGCTTTGAAACCGGCGCCTTCAATTTGATGATCGTCAAGCAGCTTGCCGGCATCAGATATCGAGGTACCAGTGGCCTCGTTCGTTCAGGTGTTCTCGTGCCGCAAGGTGGTCCGGGAAGTGGCGTTCGACGATCTGCCAGAACCTTTTCGAATGGTTCATTTCCACCAGGTGCGCCAGCTCGTGAACCACGACGTAGTCAACCACTTCCTGCGGCGCCTGCACCAGGCGCCAGTTCAATCGCACCTGGCGTTTCGAATTGCAGCTTCCCCACTGCGTGCGCGCATTGGACAGAAACATCCTCGGCGCAGGCAGTTGCATCGCGGCTGCATAGCGGGCAATGCGTTCGCTGAAGTTGCGCGCGGCGTGCCGCCGATACCAGCCGATAGCGGCTTCGCGGATTCGCGTTTCGCTGGCGGCGTCGGCAACGGTAACTTGCAGGCACCACTGATCGCGGAGCACCGGCGGCAACAGCACGGCATCCTCGACAACCTTCAGGGTCAGGTCGCGGCCGAGAAATGCAAGCTGTTCGCCATCCGACCAGCACTGCTCCCGCGTCTCGTGACCGGACCATTCATCGAGTTTTTTCAGAATCCAGTCGGCGGCGCCGGCAATCGAGCGGCGGATGCGTGTATCTGACGCGTTCCACGGCACGGATACGACAAGACCATTGCCGTCTACGCTGAAGGCGATACTGCGCCGCCGCCGGCTGCGCTTGAGGACGAAATCGACCTGACGCTCGCCAAGGCAGGCAGTTTGCGGGTGCGCAACCACGTCAACCGGAAAGAGGTCGGCTATAAGTGGCGCGCGCTGCCCAGTCTTTCGACTTCCTGTTCGACCCAGTGTTCGACCTCTTTGATCAATTGTTCCGGCTTTCGGCCGGTTGCGTCCAGGGCGGGGCCGATACTTACGGTAATCGTGCCCGGATACTTGATAAATGCGTCGCGGCCCCACACGGTGCCGGCGTTGTGCGCGACCGGGACGATTTTCGCTCCCATTTGCGCGGCAATCCAGGCGCCGCCGACATGATAGCGTCCGCGCTGCCCTGGTGGAATGCGCGTGCCCTCGGGGAACATCACGATCCACCAGCCTGCCGCCAGACGCTCGCGGCCCTGTTCGAGCGTCTGACGCAGAGCGCGCACCCCGGCACTGCGATCAATCGCGATGGGGCTCATCATTGCCAGTCCCCAACCGAAAAAAGGAATCTTGAGCAGGCTTTTCTTGAGAACCCAGACCTGGGGGGGGAATATCTGCTGGTAGGCGAGCGTTTCCCAGGCCGACTGATGCTTGGAAAGAATGATGGACGGTTCGGAGGGCAGGTTATCGGAGCCGATGATGCGGTAGCGGACTCCGCAAATTGCCGACACCGACAACATGATCAGATAAGACCATCGTGTGATGACCCGGTAGCGCGTCAGCGGCTTGAACGGGAACGTCAGCAGCGCGATGAACGAGAATGTGACCGTGAGTGGAAACCGCACGCACTCGAACAAAACTGAGCGCAGCAGTGCGACGATCATGATTCGGCGGTAATGTGGCGCACGGCTTCGGCGAGGTCCTCAAAAACCAGCGTATTGGCGGGCAGGTCGCCGGCGGCTTTGGTCTGCTTGCCCTTGCCGGTCAGCACCAGTATCGGTTGCGCGCCCACGGTGGCTGCCGCCTGCAAGTCCCGCAGCGCGTCGCCAACCGACGGCACGCCGGTCAGGTCGACATTGAAGCGCTGGCCGATGTCGATCAGCATGCCCGGCTTGGGTTTGCGGCAGTCGCAGTTCGAATCGGCGGCATGCGGACAGTAGAACAACGCGTCGATTCTGCCGCCGACATGTGCCAGGGCCCGATACATCTTTTCAGTGATGGCGTTGAGCGTGCCCATGTCGAACAGCCCGCGGCCGACACCCGACTGATTGGACGCGATGACAACGCGATAGCCCATATGATTGAGCCTTGCGATTGCCTCGAGGCTGCCGGGAATCGGCTTCCACTCGGACGGGCTCTTGATGAATTTCGCACTGTCGACGTTGATGACGCCGTCGCGATCGAGGATGACCAGCTTCATGATGAAGTCGATTCCGTCAAAACTTCAGTAAACATTAATCGCCAACGCCTGAACAGTCAAAGCCGGTTACTCGCAACATCTAGTGACTGAAATCTTCACCACAAAGGCACAAAGACCACCAAGCAGCACAAAGAAAAGCGTTTGAAGTATTGGTAATCCTTTGTGTCTTTGCGCCTTTGTGGCGAAGTCGTTTGTAGTTGTCTGTCGAAATCGTCATGCCGCTAGCTTGGATATGTCCGCCACCCGGTTCATGAGTTGCTCCAGCTGTGCCAGCAAGGCCAGCCGGTTGTTGCGCGTCATCGGTTCGTCGGTCATTACCATGACTTCGTCGAAGAAAGTGTCGACCTCGGCCCGTACCCCGGCAAGCAGCTTCAACGCATCGGCATAGTCATCTGCTTCGACCAGCGAGGTGACTTGCGGCAGCAGCTTGTTGACGGTTGCAAACAGGTTCTTCTCCGCCGGTTCCTGTAACAGCGCAAGTTCCGGGGCGGCGGCGACGCCTTCGGTTTTCTTGAGGATGTTGCGGATGCGTTTGTTGGCTGCCGCCAGGCTTTCGGCTTCCGGAAGCCGGCGAAATTCCCGCACCGCCGCCATGCGCGGCACCACCAGGTCTATCCGTGTTGGCGACTGGCTGAGCACCGACTCGATTTCGTCGGCCGAGAAATCCTGATCGCGCAGGTAACCGCGCAGCCTTTCCAGCATGAAGCCATGCACGTCGGCAGCGACGCTGTCGGCAAGCATTTCTTTCGGGAATCCGGAATGTGACAGTTCGAGCAACTGCAACAGGTCGAGAGGCAACTGTTTCTCGATGAGGATGCGCAGCACGCCCAGGGCGTGGCGACGCAGCGCAAACGGATCCTTTTCGCCGGTGGGCACCAGTCCGATGCCGAAAATGCCGATCAGCGTGTCGATCTTGTCGGCCAGCGCGACCGAGGCGGCAACATTGTCGGCAGGCACCGAGTCATTGGCGAAGCGGGGCCGGTAATGCTGTTCAATGGCATCGGCAACCTCTTTGTCTTCGCCATCGTGCAAGGCGTAGTAGCGTCCCATCACGCCCTGGAGCTCCGGAAACTCACCAACCATTTCCGACATCAGATCGGCCTTGCACAACCAGGCGGCGCGCTCGGCGAGTTCGACCTTGCTGTTCAGCCGTTCGGCGATCGATCCGGCGAGTTTCCGGATGCGCTGCACCCTCTCCAGCTGGGTGCCCAGCCGGTTGTGGTACACGACATTACCGAGTTTCGCTATCAGCGTTTCCAGTTTCGCCTTACGGTCGGTGTCGTAGAAAAAACGCGCGTCCGCCAGCCGCGGCCGCACCACGCGGCGGTTGCCGTCGATGATGTTCGCCGGATCCGCCACTTCCATGTTGCTCACCAGCAGGAACTGCCCGGTCAGCTTGCCCTGCGCGTCGAACAACGGAAAGTACTTCTGGTTGGTTCGCATGGTCAGAATCAGACACTCTTGCGGGACTTCCAGAAACTCGCGGTCGAAGTCGGCGGCATAGACAACCGGCCATTCGACCAGTGCGGTCACCTCGTCAAGCAGTTCATCGTCGTAGTCGAGCGCGCAGCCGAGCTCGTCCGCCTTGTGCTTGAGCTGATTCTCGATCACGCTGCGCCGCGCCTCGAAACCGGCGACCACTTTGCCTTTTTCAAGCAGTGCGGATTCATAGTCGTCTGCATGAGCGAGCCGGATTCGCTTCTCGCCGAGAAAGCGATGGCCGTGCGTGATGCGCTCCGCGGTGAGTCCGAGCAGTGTTACCGGAAGCACTTCGTTGCCCCACAGTGCCACCAGGCCGTGCGCGGGTCGGACGAACTTGACGCTCTCCAGTCCGCCATCGATCTGGTAGGTCATGACCTTGGGAATCGGCAGGCGATCGACGGTTTGTTCCAGAGCCGTTTGCAGTGCGTCGCGTATCGACCGGCCGGAAGCGACTGACGGCAGGTAGAGCATGTCGATCTTGCCGTCGTTGCGCGTAACGATCGACGGCACTGCGGTCTCGTCGCGCCCGAGCGCGGCCAGGCGCTTGATCAGCGCCGGTGCCGGCTTGCCATCCTTGTCGAGGCCGACTTTCGCCGGGACGAGTTTCTCTTCGAATGCCTTGTCCGGCGACTGGTCCCGCACCAGGCTGATGCGCGCCGCGAGCCGGCGCGGCGTCGCAAACCAGCTCGTTTCGCTGCCCGATTCGAGCAGATCTGCCCGGGCGAGTTCTTCACTCAAGCCGTTCGCGAATGCCTCTCCCAGCCGGCGCAGCGCCTTGGGCGGCAGTTCTTCGGTGATCAACTCCACCAGCAGCGTCTCGCTCATTGCGATACTCCCGACGCGCCGGCAGCGGATTGCCGCTTCGCCAGCACGTCCGGCAACTCGTCGGCGGCCACGAACGCATTGATCGCGGCATCGTCGGCGCGCTCGAAGCCGCGGTCGCGCCGCGAGGCGTAATAGGTTTGCGCGGCGAGCCGGGCCAGTGCGCGGACGCGCCCGATGTAGGCGGCGCGTTCGGTAACGGAAATTGCGCCGCGTGCATCGAGCAGGTTGAAGGTATGCGAGCACTTCATCACCATTTCGTAGCCAGGCAAGGCGAGCCTGGCTTCGAACAGCCGCCTGGCTTCGGCCTCGAACTGCACGAAATGCTGGAACAGTACCTCCGTGTTGGCGAGTTCGAAGTTATAAGTCGATTGCTCCACTTCGTTCTGATGGTAGACGTCCCGGTAGGTCGTGCCCGGTGCCCACTCGAGATCGAACACGCTTTCCTTGCCCTGCAGGTACATTGCCAGGCGCTCCAGGCCGTAGGTGATCTCGCCCGTGACCGGCTTGCAGGCGATGCCGCCGACTTCCTGAAAGTAGGTGAACTGGGTGACTTCCATGCCGTTGAGCCAGACTTCCCATCCCAGGCCCCAGGCCCCGAGCGTGGGGGATTCCCAATCGTCTTCGACGAAGCGCACGTCGTGCTGCGTGGGGTCGATGCCGATGGCAACGAGGGAGCCCAGATACAAATCGAGGATGTCAGCGGGCGAAGGCTTCAACACGACCTGATACTGGTAGTAGTGCTGCAGCCGGTTGGGGTTGTCGCCGTACCGGCCGTCCTTGGGGCGCCGCGACGGTTGAACGTAGGCTGCCCGCCATGGTTCGGGGCCTAGCGCACGCAGGAAGGTCGCAGTGTGAAAGGTGCCGGCGCCGACCTCCATGTCATAGGGTTGCAGGATGGCGCAGCCTTTTTCGCCCCAATACTGCTGAAGCGCGAGGATGATGTTCTGGAACGAGAGCATGGAAAAAATCGTGAAGAATCAGTGGTGCGGTAAGCCTCGATTCTACCGGGTTTCGCAGTCGCCAAGCCGCAGCGGGCAGTGGCAAAGGACGCGCGGCGATGTCGCAGTTCGCTCCCGGTTGTTGCGAAGCCGGACAGCGGATTGTGGCAGCGCGTGCCCTTCACGGCCGTTCCCGGATCTGATTTCGCGCGACCGTCCGCCGGCCCGGGCTGTTGCGTCGCCGGCTTGTGTTTCGCGGCCGGCGACTTCCGCGCGACTCCGTTTACTCCTTACGCGCCTTGAGCGCTTCGATTTCTCCCTCGAGCAAGTCGATCTGGTTCTGCAGCGAACGAATCATGCGATTGACGCGCCCGACGTTGAAGTAGGTAACGTCTTCAGCCGGAGCGTCGAAGGTATTCCCGTAGCCCAGCCAGGACGAGTCATAGACCCTGACCTTGCCGAAGCCCAGTTCCTGCAGCACCACTGCCAGCACCGAAGCGCGTGAGCCGCTCTGGCAATAGACGATGGTCTCCTTGTTCGGGTCGAGTTGCGCATACATTGCCTGCAACGATTCGCGCGGTTTGAGATTCATGCCGTCCTTGTTGTCAACCTGCTTGCGGGCCAGCTTCCGCGGTGTATCCGGATCGATCCAGTTTTCCTCGTAAGGAATGTTGACTGCGCCCGGCACGTGGCCGCCGCGCAATGCCCGGATGTCTTCCCCGGTGAATTCGCTGACGCTGCGCGCATCGACGATCTGCACCGATGGGTCGCCGATCTTGCGGATGACTTCCCGGGTGGTGGCGAGCAGGCTGTCGTCGGGATTCGCGGTAAACGTCGTGGGCGGCAGCTTTACCAGGTCGGTGTCGACGGCATTGCCGCCGTCCTTCCAGTCGTCAATGCCGCCGTGGTACACGGCGACTTTGGCGGCGCCGAGGTAGCGCATGGTGATGTAACCGAAGTAGGCATCCGGGTGTGCTTTGCTGCCGTAGAGCACCATTTCGCGTGACGCGTCGATGCCGGCTTCGCCAAGGATCCGCTCGATCTCGCTGATCGCGATGTAGTCCTCGGTGCGAGGATCGCGCAACACATCGGAGATGCTGTCGATGTTGACGGCGCCGGGAATGTGGCCGCGCAGGTAGACGTTCTGGCTGCGCACGTCCCATATCAGCGCGCCGCGGCTCTTCGCCTCCTTGACGAAGGCCGTGTCGACAATGACGGGATCGTTCGGCTGTGCGGCCGCGACCGGGGCCAGTCCCGCAATCACGATTGCGACGAGAGCGTGGCGTATCAGGTAGGGATTGCTGAACATGACGAACTCCTTCTGGCTTGCGTATTTCCCGGATCGCCGGTTATTCGGGCGCCGGGGGCCCGGCGGTCATGGCGTACCCCGGGGTCCAGGTACTGTGCCACTTACTATACCGCCGGCGCACGTCGCGGCACTTTGACGAACATCAGCGTTTGCGCAGCCTGGGCGGTCTTGCCCTGCCACTTCACCGGCTGGCAGGAGTGATGCCGTGCCGACTGCCT
>LJTS01000256.1 GCA_001304425.1 Betaproteobacteria bacterium SG8_40 | reverse complement strand
CGCCTGCCGCGGCAAGTTCGTCAAGGTGCGGGGTTGCCGCGTTACCGCCATGAAAGCCGACATCCTTCCACCCCAGGTCGTTGGCGAGGATGTAGACGATGTGCGGGGCATCTGCTGCTTTCAGCGCCTGCGGGGCGAGGGTGGCCGCGAGCGCCAGAACGGCAAGGAGCATCAGCCTGCCCGGCAGCATCTGCATGGTTGGGCCCGTCACTTTCATGATAATCATGATAATTGGCGTCAATCTTACCCGTCTCTCGTCGCCAGTCCCGCCTGCGCTACAATCTCTGCCAATGAAGGATCTTGACGATATCGTCGGACTGCTGCGTGCCGTCGCGGGCCGCATGCGCGTTGCGCGCGTGCTGCACGAGGCCGGTTTTGCGCTATGTATCGTATTGTTCGCGCTGGCGGCATTCGAACTTGTCCGCATACCCCTGTCCGGCATCGTGACCGACGTCCACTGGTACGTGCTGGTCGCGGGTTTGTCGATTTTTTGCGTTGCCGTGCTGTGGCGGGCGTTAAAGCGCATTTCGATGGCGCAGGCTGCCAGCCTGGTCGATGCGCGCCTGCCCCTGCACGACGAGTTGAAGAGCGCCTACTGGTTTGCCTCGCGGCCACAGCCCGCGGACGGCCAGGGCGCGGCTTTCGTCCGTAATCATGTGGCCAACGCGGCACGCACGGCACACGACCTGAGAGGCTCCAGCATCGTTCCCCTGAAGCTGCCGCGGACGCTACTGCTAGCCGTTTTGCCCGGACTGATACTTGCCGGCGCGATCTGGAGCAGGGCTGACCTGGTTCGGGCCGGCACGCAGGTTGGCGCTGGCATCGCTCAAGTGGATACGAGCGGACAAAGTGCGCGCTCTTTGCTCTCGGCAACAGCCGCTGACGACGAAGAGATCGCCGAACTTGACCGGGCGCTGGCTGCGTTCGAGGATAACAACGCCACCCGGCAGGAACGGCTCGAGGCGATGTTGAGGGCGCGCGACGCTGTCGACCAGATGAACATGCAGGCTGCCGTAAGCCGGGAGGGATTGGCGCGAATGGCGCGAGCCATCAGCGAGCAACCGGGAATGGAGCAGGTAGCCGAAGCGATTGCGCAAGGGCGCACGGAAGACGCAATTGCCATGCTCCAGGAAATGCGCGACGAACTCACGGCGTTCCCCGCCGACGGACCGGGGGATGGATCGGGCCGGGGCAACTCGGCGCGTACGGCGCGTGACGAACTCCCGGCCGCGCAAGAGACCGGTGAGACAGGGCGCGACGTGACCAATATGCCCGGCAGCACCAATCCGGAATCCGTCAACCGTCTGTTGGAGAACCTCGAAAACGCCCAGGACACGATGCGACGGCAGCAGCGTGCCAACACCGCGCGCAGGCGTATGGACGAACTGGGGGAGATGGTCGGTCTGACTGCTCAGAATAGCGACCTGGCTCCGCAGCAATTCACCAATCAGGGCGAAACGCCGATGGGCGCGCCTTCGCCCGATACCGGGCAGACTGACTTGCGTAGCGCAACCATGTACCGGCAGGCTTCGACAATGCCCGGCGACAATGATCAGGACGATGAGGGTAGCAGGACCGGTGGGCCGAGCGGGCATTCCTCCGCCAGGGCGCTGGAAGGCAGGGCGACCAAAAGACTCGATGCCATGCTTAAACTCGAGCGGGTGAGCGTGAGTGGAGGCGAGGAAGCGAAAGAACAGGACAAGCAAAAAGCCGAGTGGTTTTATTCGGCCAGTCAGCAGGAGCAGTCCGAAACCGGGTTTGCGGATGTACGCGGGCGCGACGAGTACTCCGGCGCTGACGTGATGAAAACGGGACGCGTCCCGATTGAGCAACGGCAAGCGGTGCGTGATTACTTTATCAATGTTCACGAAGGCGATAACAAATGAGTAACGATGTGGAGCGGCAGGTCGAGCAATTCCGGGATCGATTCAAACAGGTTACCGATGAAGTCTCGCGCATCATCGTTGGAAACGATGACGTCGTTGCCAGTGTCATGACTTGCCTGTTGGTCAAGGGACACGTCCTGCTGGAAGGAATCCCCGGCGTCGGCAAGACCAAACTGGTGCAGACGCTCGCCGATGTCATGCACCTGGAGTTCTCGCGGATCCAGTTCACCCCCGACCTGATGCCTGGCGACATCATCGGAACCAATGTCGTCAGGGAGGACGCCTCCGGACAGAAATTCTTCGAATTCCAGCAGGGGCCGATCTTTGCGAACATGGTGCTCGCCGATGAGATCAACCGCGCCACGCCAAAAACGCAGTCGGCGTTGCTGGAAGCGATGCAGGAGAACAGCGTTTCGGCAGGTGGCGATACGCACAACCTCGACCAGCCGTTCTTCGTGCTGGCCACGCAGAACCCGATCGAGATGGAGGGCACTTATCCTCTGCCCGAAGCCCAGATGGACCGCTTCTTGTTCAAGCTGCGGCTCGATTTTCCGGGAGCCGATCAGCTCTACAGCATTGTCGATCGCACGACCCAGCAGTCGGAGCCGAAGGTCAGGCGAGTGCTGGAGAAAGAGCAGATACTCGAAATGCGCAGCACTGCCCGGGCAGTACCCGTCTCGAAACCGGTGATGGAGTACGCAATCGCCATTACGCTGGCTACGCACCCGGAAAGCGACAAGGGCCATGAGCTGGCAAAGAAGTACGTGCGCTTCGGATCGAGCCCGCGTGGCGTGCAATCACTGATTCTGGGGGCGAAGGTCAATGCGCTGATGAGCGGCCGGGTGCATGTGAGTTGCGAGGATATCCGCGCCGTGACGAAGCCGGCCCTGCGCCATCGCATATTGCTGAACTTCGAGGCCGAGGCGGAAAGAATCGAAACGGATGCGATCCTGCAAAGCATCCTCGAGTCGATCGAAGAGCCGAAGGGTTGAGCATGCCGAATAGCTTCAACGGGCTCGACGATGGCCGCGTTTCTCCCGGCCGTTACGCTTAAGCGCGCGCTACCCTGATGTCGGTCGTTCTCAGTGAAGACTTTCTTCGCCAGCTGGAGCACCTTGCTCTGGTGACGCGCCGTCCTGTCGCGGGGCATTTGCGCGGGCATCACCGCTCGCGCCGCACTGGTGTGGGCATGGTGTTTACCGATTACCGGCCCTACTCGCAGGGCGATGACACGCGCAACCTCGATTGGGGCACTTACATGCGCCTCGACAGGCTCATCCTGCGCCTGTTCGAGGAAGAAGCCGACCTGCCGATATACATCTTCGTTGACGTCAGCAAGTCGATGGGCCTTGGCGAACCGGGCAAGCTCGATTTCGCCCGCCGCTTCGCGGCGGCACTCGCCTATGTCGGCTTGATCAATCACGACCGCGTGAGCCTGGTGGCGTTTTCGGACGGCGTGCTCAGCGAAATGCCGGCGCGGCGCGGCAAGAACCAGATGTGGCGAACGTTGCACTTTCTCGAGCGTCTCGAGCCGCAAGGCGGCACCAGCCTGCAAAACGCGTTTCGCAAGTTTTTCGGCGCAAGGCGTACCCGGGGCCTTGTCATTGTCGCCTCGGATTTTCTTGATGCGGCCGGGTTTGAGCCCGCGTTCCAGGTGATACGCCGCTTTGGGCATGACGTTTTCGCGGCGCATGTCGTCAGCCCTGAAGACCGGGAACCGCCTTTTGGCGACGATGTGGTATTGGTGGATTCCGAAGACGGGTCCAGCCTCAAGGCGCATCTGACACCGGAACTTCTCGATAGCTACCGCAAGGGATTTGCCAGGTACTGCACCGAAATCGAAGCGTTCTGCCGCAGCCATGGCTGGGGCTACCTGCGTGCCGACACGGACGCACCCTTCGAACAGTTGATGATGCACGCCCTGCGGCATGAAGGTTTGCTGCGGTGAACGCATACACGCTGTCTCCCCTGCTGGTTGGTGCCGCAGTCGCGGCTGCAGTTGCGGCAGTCGTGCTTCTTTACCTGCTTCGACCGCCGGCGCGGAACCAGAGCGTATCGTCGAATCTGATCTGGCAACGGGTACTCGAGACCTACCGGCGCGTATCGGATCGCTGGCGCTGGTGGCTGTCGCTGCTGATCGCATCGGTTGCCTGCGTTTGCATCGTGGTGCTTGCGGTTGCGCGCCCAGGGACGGATGCCAGCGCCGGCAGCGGGAAGGCGATCGTCGTCGTGGACAATGCGCCGACGATGGCGACGCGTACCAGCAGCGGCGGGCAACGGTTCGAAGTGGCCAAGCAGCGAGCGCTCTCGTTGATCGAGAATTTTCCTGCGGCGACACAGGTAATGGTGGTCGACACGCAACGCCGGCTCGTTACGCCGGCGTTTGAATCGCGCAAGGATGCCGTCGAGACGGTGACGGCATTGCAGTTGGGCCAGTCGTACCAGCCGATTGTGCCATCGGCCGTTGCATTCGTTCCGGCCGAGCGCCGGTACGTTGTCACCGACGGTGTGCTGCTGGGCGCCCCGCCTTCCGATTTCGTGGCTGTCACCGTGTTCGAACCGGCGAACAACCTGGGAATCACCGCTTTCGATTTCAACAACGTTCCGGGCGATCCGGCGCGGCGCGAAGCGTTCGTCGAGGTCTTCAACGCTGGCAGCGAGCCCAGATCGACCGAAGTGGTCATTAGCGGCATCGGCGAGCAGAGAGTGACTCGCGAGATCTCCGTTCCGGCAAACGGCGTCTCCGCTCAGGTCTTTGACCTTTCGGATTTCACCGGAGGGCCGATACGCGCGGCGCTGACGGCAACCGAGGACGGTTATCCGGCCGATGACGTCGCTTATGGCTACCTTGCCTCGAGGCGTATCGTTCGTGTCACCCTGGTGAGCGGACCGGGTCTCGAATTCCTTTCCAAGTCGCTGAGGGCGCAGCCACGCGTCCGTCTCAACGTCATATCCCCGCAGCGTTACATGGATCAGAAAGTGGACGAAGCGGTGGCAACGGACATCTATGTATTCGACCGTTTCGTTCCCTCCGAACCGCCGGCGGCGCCATCCCTTGTGATTGCGGCAAAACCGGCGGGCTGGCTGCCAGCACGCGCGGGCGATGCCAGCTATCCGGACGTACTGGCAACGGATGGCAGGCATCCGGTTTTGCGTAACCTGTCGCTGCGCGACCTGTATGTCGAGACCGGCAGTTACCTGCAGCCGGAAGAAGACCGCTCGACAACGGTCTTGTTGCGTGGCGACGAAGGCAAGGCGCTGGCGGTCGCGCACGATGGCGCGAAGCGCTGGGTGGCGCTGGGCTTCGATGTTGCCGATTCCAACTTTGGATTGCTGCCGGCGTTCCCGTTGTTTCTGGGCAACAGCATCAACTGGCTGGCCGATGAACCGGAAATCGTTCGCGCGCAACCCGGCATCGTGGCTGTGCCGTTCAGGGATGCGCGCGTACTGGCGATGGACGGCGCGGTGTTGCCGGTGACCACGGTCGACGAACGCAGTTTCTTCGAGGCAGCGCAGCCAGGCCTGTATACGGCCATCGGTAATGACCGTCCGCTGCGCATCACCGTCAACTTGCTGGACCGGCGTATCAGCAATGTCAACCAGAGCGCTGTGCCCGTTGCTGCCGCTCCTGCCGAGGCCGGGTCGGTCAGCGCGGTTCCGTTCGGCCTGTCAGCACTGCTGTTGATGCTGGCGGCAGGATTACTGTGCGTCGAATGGTTCGCCTATCACCGGCGCATTACCGTGTGATCCGCCTGCTGCCATGAATATCAGTTTTGACGCACCCTGGGTACTCACCCTGCTACTGGTTCTGCCGCTGATCTGGGCGGTCGCGCTTCGCACCCGCACCAATCTCTCGCGGCGTCACCTCGCAGTGGTCGCGACAGTTCGATCGATGGCGTTGGCGTTGATCGTCATGGCGCTGGCCCAACCGGTCTGGCACGGGACGACACGGCAGATATCGGTCGTGTATGCGCTCGATGTGTCGCGCAGTGTCGCGGCGGAGTTCGTCGAAGATGCCATGCAATGGATCGATACGGCTCAGCAGCAGTATGCGCCGGCCCATTCCCGCGTTGTTGTATTCGCAAAGCAACCGGCGGTAGTGGCTGACACGGCGGCGGCGCGGGCTTTGCAGATTGTCGAAAGCACCAGCGAAGGCGGGGCCAACGGGCAGGGTGCAGGCGGCATCGTCCAATCGGCTACCGATGTCGAGGCCGCTCTTGACGAATCGCTGGGCGCGCTGACGCGCGACAGCGTCAAGCGCATCGTGCTGCTCAGCGATGGCAACGAGACGAATGGGTCGGTTGCGAACGTATTCCCGAGGCTGAAGCAAGCTGGCGCTCGCGTATTCGCACTCCCGGCGAAACCCTACGGCGCGGGAGATGTCTGGCTCGACGGCATCGAAGTTCCGGAACGTCTGCGCAGTAACGAACCGGTGTTGATCGAATCGAAGTGCGCGTCTTTAGCCCGGGCAATACGTCGGCACAGGTGTCGCTGTCGAGCGGAGGGAAGCCCCTGGCACGCAAGACCACGGAATTGAGAAAAGGATTGAACCGTGTCAGCTTCGACGCGCGCATGCCCCAGCCCGGCGCGGTGACGCTTACCGCGCTGGTGCGAGCTGACGGAGACACGGTTGAATACAACAACAGCCTGGAAATATCCGCGTGGGTGGGCGACAAGGCCAGGGTGCTGTATGTCGAAGGAATGCAGGGGACCTCGGGATACCTTGCCGAAGCGTTACGCAAGGAAGGGCTGGAGGTTGACGTTGGTGGCGCGCAACGCGCCGGCAGCCTGGAAAACCTGCTTCGCTACGATGCGGTCATTCTCTCCGACGTGCCGGCGAGCGAGTTTCCTGCGCAGTCGATGCAGGCAATACAGTCATATGTGCGTGACCATGGCGGCGGACTGGTTTTCGCTGGCGGTGAAAATACCTTTGGCGAGCAGGGTTACAGCGGTTCGTCGATGGAAGCCGTTCTTCCAGTGGAATTCAAGGCACAGGAAAAGCGAAAAGACATCGCACTGGTGATCGCCATTGACCGTTCCTACAGCATGAAGGGACGTAAGATGGAGTACGCGAAGGAGGCGGCAAGGGCGGCCCTCGATCTGCTCGAGGAACAGCATCATTTCGCCGTCGTCGCTTTTGACTCACAGCCATACGTCGCCGTGCCGATGCATCAGGTGCGCTCGAAACGCAAGGCCGAAGCGCAGATCAGCCGCATACAGGCCAGCGGTCAGACCAATATTTATCCGGCACTGGGAATCGTTTACCGGTTGCTGCGGGAGGTTGATGCACGTACCAAGCATGTCATTCTGCTGTCCGACGGCGACACTCATCCGGCGGATTTTCAGAGACTGCTGGAGCGCATGCGGGAAAGAGACATCGTCGTATCAACGGTGACCATCGGCGACGGCGGCAACCCCGGGTTGATGCAGGACATTGCGACGTGGGGCGAAGGGCGAAACTACGTTGCCGCAAACGCGGAATCGATTCCGCAAATCTTTACCGAAGAAACGAAGAAAGTGGTCGGCACTAATCTGGTGGAGGAGGCGATCCTGCCCGTCGTCAAGCAACGCTCGCATGCGTTGGCCGGGATTAACTTCGCGGATGCGCCGGCGCTTGGCGGCCACATCTCGGTGAAGGCAAGGGAAACCGCGGAGGTGCTTCTTGCCACGCAACAAGGCGCGCCGTTGCTGACGCGGTGGCAGTACGGACTCGGCAAGACCGTGCTTTTTTCCTCGGACGTAAAGAATCGCTGGTCGGCGCAATGGGTGGAGTGGAAGGATTACGGCAAATTGTGGGCGCAACTGGTGCGCGGCGTGATGCGCCAGGAAGGCTCGGAAGAAGTCGCGTTCTCGCTTGAACACGATGGAGACGATGCCGTGATCGAGTTGACGTTGCTGACCGAGGAAGGTCTTTTCCGCGACGGCATGTCGCCGGTGGCGCGCGTGCAGCGCGGAGCGCAGGAAGAACAAACGTTGCCGTTGCGCCAGGTCGGGCCAGGCGTTTATCGCGCAAGCACGGGCTTTGGTGGCGCGGAAATGATCAAGGCAAATCTGCAGACCGGCGGAGGCATCGACACGCGCACCGTAGAGCGCGCCGGCACTCGCATGATATTTCCGGGATTTCCCGCCGAGTACCGTTCCTTGCCGCCGAATATTGACTTGCTGCAGACAATCGCGGCAGAAACCGGCGGCAAGCTTGGCCCGTCAGCCGAAGAAATATTCGACCCCGGTGACGACATTGGTCAGCGGGCGACGCCGCTATGGCCATGGCTTGCCCTCGCGGCGCTGTTGTTTTACCTGGCGGACATTCTGCTGCGCAGGCTACCTTACGCCTGGCGGCGGCTGGGGTCTTGAACTCGCCCGGGTGACGCTCGCCCGCGCAGGTGTTGCCTGCTTGCGGCAGCAGGCTGCCGGTGCGAACTGCGCTGCAAGGCGGGCCGGTTTTCGGGCGTTTCGGGAACAGGCTGCTAAACTTCAGATACACATCTGCGGCCCGGGGTGTGAATCTTGCGTAACCGTCTTGGCCGCCAGCCAGAAACTTTTCTGCAAAACAACGTAGTTGCAATACAGTCAAGGAGATCTGCATGCGTCGCTTATCGGCCCTTTTGATTCTGTTTGCGGTATCGCTCCATGCCGGTGCTGACATGCTCAAGGGCTATGAGGCCTACCAGAAAGAGGATTACCAGACCGCCGTGACCGAGTTCCGCAAAGCCGCGGAGCAGGGCGAGGCGCTCGCGCAGTTCTACCTTGGCGAGTGCTACTTCAACGGCCGTGGCGTGCCGCAGGATTTCGCTACCGGCATCGACTGGTACAGCCGGGCCGCGGAGCAAGGGCAACTCGAGGCCCAGGAAACGCTCGGAGGCATTTATTTTTTCGGCAAGGGTGTGCCTGTTGACTATGCGCTTGCTGCAAAGTGGTATGCCGGTCCGGCCGAAGATGGAAAAGCGTATCCGGCGTTCCTGCTGGGTTATCTGCATGATCAGGGGCAGGGCGTTTCACAGGATTCGTCCAAAGCCGCGAAGTACTACCGCATCGCTGCGGAAAAAGGCAATCGCGATGCGCAGGAGGCGCTGGCAGCCCTTTACTTTTTCGGTCGCGGCGTTGGTCAGGACTACGCTGAGGCCGCCAAGTGGTATGAAGAAGTCGCCGCCGAAGGGCGTTCGTATCCGCAGTACCTGATGGGCTGGATGTACGAAAACGGCCAGGGCGTGGCGGCTGACCCCGCCAAAGCCGCCGGGTGGTACCGCAAAGCCGCCGAGCAGGGCGAAGCGCGGGCGCAGGCGAGCCTCGGTTTTCTCTATGCGCAGGGCAATGGCGTTGCCCAGGATGATGGCGCTGCGCTGCAATGGTTCCTCAAGGCAGCCGAGCAAGGCGAGTCATCCGTGTATTCGAGCCTCGCGTGGGCGTATCACCAGGGCAAGGGCACAACGGTCGATGACGCCCGTGCGGCGAGCTGGTTCGAGAAGGCGGCAGCGACTGGCGATGTACAGGCCAGGTACATGCTCGGATACCTGTACGAGGAAGGCCGTGGCGTTGCGAAGAGCGGTGAGGCGGCTGCCCGTTGGTATCGTGAAGCGGCCGAAGGCGGCAGCGTTGCGGCGAT